>JBEIHE010000031.1:0-25487 GCA_040381515.1 Polaromonas sp. | reverse complement strand
TTGGGGCCCCCTTGCTCTTATCGCTATGTGGCCCAATAAACAATTTCCGGCGTGTACCGCCTTGGGGGGGCCTGTTGTTTGGCATGGGGCCAACTACGTGGGGGGTGGTGGTGGTGGTGGTGGTGGTGTTGAGGCGGCGGCCCCGACCGGGCAGGCTCCCGCGGCAGGACGGCCGCCGGTTCCAGGAACCGGCAAAGCGTCTTAGCTATAATGGAGGGCTTTTCGGTCCTCTGGCGGCCACTGCAACCGGCACAGCCCTTCGGGCGGTGCTTGTCCTGAAAAGGGCACTGGATTTGCGGTCTTTAGCGCAGCGCGTGCATGAACGAAAAAGACAGACGAGGAATCCTCTCATGAATCTGATTCAAACCCTCGAAAACGAGGAAATCGCCCGGCTCAACAAAGCCATTCCCGAATACGCCCCTGGCGACACGGTCATCGTCAGTGTCAACGTAGTGGAGGGCAATCGCAAGCGTGTGCAGGCCTTCGAGGGCGTGGTGATTGCCAAGCGCAACCGGGGCCTCAATTCGAGCTTCATCGTGCGCAAGATTTCCAATGGCGAAGGCGTGGAGCGGACCTTTCAGGTCTACAGCCCGCTGATTGCCAAGATTGAAGTCAAGCGCCGCGGCGACGTGCGCCGTGCCAAGTTGTACTACCTGCGTGACCGCAGCGGTAAGTCGGCCCGTATTCGCGAGAAGCTCGGCGCCAAGGCGGCCGCCTGATCGGCAGCGCCGCGTGTCCTGTTTCGCAAAGCCGCTACTTGTAGCGGCTTTTTCAATGGTGCTCCAGCCATGACGGCCATCGAGCGATTTGATCCGCGGGGGGTGACTCCGCATCGCAGTGATCATCATCTGCAGCCGGCGCCCGCCGATCGACTCACGCCCGAGGGCTTGCGCGCGCATTTTGCGCAGCCACCGCTCTGGACGCCAGAGATCGTGCGCGAATTGCCCTTGCCGGGTCGCCAGCCTGCGGTGGCGGCTGTTTTGGTGCCACTGGTGATGCGTGAGTCACAACTGACCTTGCTGCTGACCGAGCGCGGCCGCAATCTCTCCTCGCACTCGGGGCAGATCGCGTTTCCCGGGGGGCGCAAGGATGCATCGGATCCAGACCTGGTGTTCACCGCTTTGCGGGAGGCTCAAGAGGAGGTCGGGTTGCAGGATTCTTTTGTGGAGGTGCTGGGCACCTTGCCGACGTATGTGACCGGAACGGCGTTCATCATCACGCCGGTGGTCGCTCTTGTGCGCCCGGGCTTTTGCCTGCAACCCAATCCGGCCGAGGTGGCCGATGTCTTTGAGGTGCCGCTGGACTATCTGATGAACCCGGCCCATCACCGTCACCATCAGGCGCTGATGGCAGGGGTCGAGCGTCCGTTCCTGTCCATGCCCTGGACCGCTCCGGACGCGCGCGAGCGTTTCATCTGGGGGGCCACGGCTGGCATGTTGCGCAATCTCTACCGCTTTCTCGTCAGCTGAGCCAGCCCCGGCGCCGCGAGGGTTGCGGGCGGGCGATATCATTGACGCATGAGTTTTCTCGCGGTGCTGATGGCCCTTGTTCTGGAGCAGGCCAGGCCCTTGACCAGGGGCGGTTTTGTGCTCGCAGGTTTGCGCGCCTGGGTGAGATTGGCCGGGCGCAATCTGGATGCAGGCTTGGCTCACCACGGGTGGTTGGCGTGGTCGGCTGCTGTTGTGCTGCCTGCGGTGGCAGCCGTGGCCTTGCACCACCTGCTGTGGTGGGTGCATCCGGTTTTTGCCTTTCTCTGGAACGTGACCATTCTGTACCTGACTCTCGGTTTTCGTCAGTTCAGCCATCATTTCACTGCCATTCGCGATGCTCTGGAATTGGGCGATGAAGAGCAGGCCAGAGCGGCCCTGGCTCAATGGCAGCGGGTCGATGCCAGTTCGCTGCCCCGCAGCGAGATCGTGCGTCACGTGATCGAACATTCTGTGTTGGCGGCGCACCGGCATGTCTTCGGGGTGTTGAGCTGGTTTTCGGTGCTCGCTGCGTTCGGACTGGGACCGGCGGGTGCGGTCATCTATCGGCTTGGTGACTACGCCTATCGGTATTGGAGCTACAAGGGCCGACAGCCGGGGGAGGGTGTCAGCCCAGCGTTGGTGCAAGCCTCCACCCGGGCCTGGGGCCTGATTGATTACCTGCCCTCGCGGATGACCGCCATGGCCTTTGCGGTGGTGGGCAGCTTTGAGGATGCGGTGGACAGCTGGCGTCAATGCCACGCCTCCATGATCGCTTCCGACCTCAACCAGGTGCAACGCAATGAAGCCATTGTGGTGGCGGCCACTGCTGGTGCGGTTGATGTGCAACTGGGAGGCGCGCCCTTGCGACCGGCCGCGCCGGATTTGGCGCAGTCATCGAATCCGACGGTGATCGTCAGCGCGGGCGGTCGTGCACCCGAACCGGTTCATCTGCGCAGCGTGGTGGGCTTGGTCTGGCGTGCCGTGGTGCTGTGGATCGTGCTGCTGGCCTTGCTCACGCTCGCCCGCTTGCTCGGTTGACTGAGCGCTTCGCGTCTTTCGCTCAATAGCGAGCCGGTTGGGACAGTTCGTCGAACAAGTCCAGATAGATGCGGTAGCGCGAGGGACTGATGCGTTCGGCCGGGTTGCTCGACTCCAGCGCCTCGATGACTCCGCAGCCTGGCTCGTGTCGATGACTGCAATTGTGAAACCGGCATTGCTGAGCGTGGACATGCAGATCGGGCATCAGGTTGGCAAGCGCCGTTGCCGGGATGTGGTGCAGACCAAACTCCTGGAAGCCGGGGGAGTCGATCAGGGCGGTTTGGCGCGCCTCGTCCAGCCAGTAAAGCATGGTGCGGGTGGTGGTGTGACGGCCGCTGGCCAGGGCACGCGATATTTCGGCTGTAGCTGCCCCTGCATCGGGAACCAGCGCGTTGACCAAGCTGCTTTTACCGGCGCCCGAGGGGCCCAGCACCAGTGTGGTTTTACCCTGAAGACGGCTGCGCAGGTCCGATAGATCCGGGGTCAGCGTTCCCGGTTTGATCGCCAATGGCAGAACCTGTTCCTGCATTTGGCGGTAGGGGGCAAGCCTTGCCCACGCCTTGTCGAATGCGACCTGCAAGTCCTGCTTGTTCAATCCAATCAGAACCGGCAGCTGCTGGGCATGGCAGGCGATCAGCGCGCGGGCCAACTGACTTTCTGAAAACTCCGGTTCGGCCGCCAGCAGGACCAGGACTTGGTCCAGATTGGCTGCGAAGGATTTCGTTCGCCATTCATCGCGGCGATACAGCAGGTTGCGTCGCTCGCCAATGCGCTCGATCGTGCCCTCGTCGGCAGAGGGCAGCCACTGGATCTGGTCTCCGACCACTGCCTCATTTTTCTTGCCGCGGGGATGGCACAGGACACGCTGGCCGTCCGCTTGTTCAACCAGTACATGACGGCCGAAGCTGGCAACCACCAGCGCCGATCGGGTGTCCGTACCGGTTGGGTTGGGGTGCGTGTGGCGGTCTGTCAATCGAAGAGCGCGTCGACCTGGGCTGCGCAGGAAAAGTCGCTGACCGTGATCCCTTGGGCATCGTGGGTCATAAACCGAACCGTACAGTGTCCGTAGCTCAGCTGCAGGTCCGGATGATGGTCGGCCGCGTTGGCGATAAAGGCCACCGCATTGGCAAAGCCCATGGTGCGATGAAAGTCGGGGAAACGGAAGGTTTTTTCAAGCGCGCCATCGATCAGTCGCCAGCCCTGAGCTCGATCCCCGTTGAGCTGCGTCAAACGGGTCACGATCTCGGTGGGACCGAGTGCGCTTCGAACAGGGCGGGCGGCGGCGGTCATGGGGTGGCCATTGCGCTTGGGTTGGAATTGAGGCGGGCCAGACGCTCGGAGGCCGGAGGGTGCGAATAGTAGAAACGGGCAAACAGGGGGTCGGGCGTAAGCGTGCTGGCGTTGTCCTTGTACAGTTTGATGAGGGCGCTGGCCAGATCGGCCGCGCGGGTCTGCCGGCAGGCGAAGGCGTCGGCCTGAAACTCGTGCCGCCGGGACAGGTGGGCTGACAGCGGTGAGATGAAGTAGCTGAACACGGGCACCACCAGCAAGAACAGCAGCAAGGCCAGAGCGTCATTGGGTGCATTTAGGTGGGGCTGCACTCCCAGTCCGGTGTAGAACCAAACCTGCTGCGACAGCCACCCCAGCAAGGCCAGGGCGCCCAGGCTCAGAAGGAACAAGGTGACGATGCGCTGCAGCACATGGCGGTGTTTGAAATGTCCGAGTTCGTGGGCCAGTACCGCATCGACTTCACCCGGATTGAGCTGGCGCAGCAGGGTGTCGTAGAAAACCACCCGCTTGGCTGCACCGAATCCGGTGAAGTAGGCGTTGGCATGGGCAGAACGCTTGCTGCCGTCCATCACAAACAGCCCCTTGGCGGCGAACCCGCAGCGCTGCATCAGGGTGGTGACCCGGGCCTTGATCTGCTCGTCCTGCAGCGGCTCGAACTTGTTGAACAACGGCGCGATCACGGTGGGGTAGAGCACCAAAATCAGCAGGTTGAAACCCATCCAGGCCACCCAGGCCCACAGCCACCACAGCGGTCCGATGCTGCCCATCAACCACAGAATCAGCGCAACGATGGGCAGGCCGATCAGGGCGCCCACCACCGTCGACTTGACCAGATCGCCCAGCCAAAGACCGAGGCTCATTTTGTTGAAGCCGAATCGTTCCTCCAGCCGGAAGGTCGAATACCAGGACAGCGGCAGGTCCAGCAGGCCGCCGATGATGGCGAAGGCGGCCACCAGCGCCAGTTGTTGGGCCAGAGGCCCCCAAGCTCCAGCAAAGCCCAGCGCCTGATTGAGCTCCGAAAGGCCGCCCAACAAGGTCCACCCCAGAAGAACCGCCGTGCTCCAGGCCAATTCGACCACGCCCAGCCGGGATTTGGCCAGGGTGTAATCGGCCGCCTTTTGGTGCGCCTGCAGCGGGATGCTGTCGGCAAAGGCCTCGGGCACCTGGGCCCGGTGGGCCGCCACATGACGGACTTGACGGGCATTGAGATAGAGCTTGGTCAGCACCATCAACAGCAGCGCTGAGGCAAAGACCAAAGACCACAGACTGGAGAGTTCATTCATGCGGGAAAGTTTAGGTCATCAGCGACAATCACTTGATGAGTGAGTCGCAATCCCCCGCTGAGAGCCTTGCCAAGTCAGACCAGAACCTGGTTTGGATGGACTGCGAAATGAGCGGTCTGGACCCGCAGAAGGAGCGCCTGCTCGAGATTGCGGTGGTCATCACCGGGCCTCACCTGCAGCCGCGCATCGAGGGGCCGGTGCTGGTGATTCACCAAAGCCAGGCCTTGCTCGATGGCATGGACGCCTGGAACAAGGGTACCCATGGCAAGAGTGGCCTGATCGACAAGGTCAAGGCCAGCACCCTGACAGAGGCGCAGGCCGAGCAGCAACTGCTCGAGTTTATTGGCCGCTACGTGCCCCGGAGCGCCTCTCCGCTGTGCGGCAACACCATCAGCCAGGATCGGCGCTTTCTGGTGCGCTACATGCCGCGGCTCGAGGCCTGGATGCACTACCGCAATCTGGATGTCAGCACGCTCAAGGAACTGGCCAAGCGTTGGAAGCCTGAGGTCTATAGCGGTTTCAAGAAGGCCCAGAGCCACACCGCATTGGCCGATGTGCACGAGTCGATTGACGAACTGCTGCACTACCGCCAGCACTTCCTGCGCCTCTAAGGGCCCGCTCAGTCGTCGATCGAGGCGCTCCAGCGCTGATCCCAGGCCTTGCTCAGTTCGCGCCGGTCTCGTTTGGTCGGCCGACCTCGCTCCAGACTTTGGGCTGGCTCCGCTTGCAGACGCAGTTGCTCGCGCAGTTTTTCGCGCAGCTCCAGACTCTCCGGTGTTTCCTCGTAGAGCTGCTGCGCCACTGGGGCAGGGCCGCGTTGCTGAGACAGGCCGCGCACGATCACGGTGCGGGTGACCGGTCCTCGCACGCAGACCCGGTCGCCAGCGCGCACGTCGTGCGCCGGCTTGATGGTCTGGCCGTTGAGCTGCACCCTTCCCTTGTCGATCTGCTCAACCGCCAGGGCGCGTGTCTTGAAAAATCGGGCGGCCCACAGCCACTTGTCGATGCGCATGGCCTGCATCGTAAGGGCAAGTCCGATTGCCGCGCTTACCGTTGGGCGCCCAGGGCGAGAGCTTGCTCGCGGCTGCGAGCAAGCGCCTGCATGTCCGGCGGCATCAGGGTGTTCCAGCCGGCCATGTGCTGTTCACAGACATCGGCCAGCGCCTCGATCCAGTCGGCCTGGTCATTGAGGCAGGAGATGTATTCGAAGCGTTCACCCCCGGCGGTGATGAAGGCCTCGCGCGCCTCGTCGCGAATTTCCTCGAGCGTCTCCAGGCAGTCGGCGGTAAAGCCCGGGCAGATCACGTCGACCGCCCGTGTGCCCGCTCGTGCCATGGCCATCAGGGTTGGTTCGGTGTAGGGCTCGAGCCAGCGGGCCTTGCCAAAGCGCGACTGGAAGGTCACGGTGTAGCGCTCACGCGAGAGCCCCAGGTTCTGGGCCAGCAGGCGAGCGGTCTTGTGGCATTCGCAGTGATACGGGTCGCCCAGCTCCAGGGTGCGAGCCGGCACGCCATGGAAGCTCATGACCAGGTGCTCGCCCGCTCCGTGAGCCTTCCAGTGCGCCCGCACCGAAGCGGCCAGTGCTTCAATGTAGCCCGATTCATCGTGGTAGTGATTGACAAAGCGCAGCTCGTGCATGCGCCGCGCTTTTTGGGCCCAGGCAAAAACAGCGTCGAACACGCTGGCGGTGGTGGTGCCACTGTATTGCGGGTAGGCCGGCACCACCAGCACCCGGTCTACACCAAGCCGCTTGAATTCGTCGAGCTGAGAGGCGATTGACGGGGAACCGTAGCGCATGGCATGGCGCACCAGTACCTTGTGGCCGCGGTCGGCCAGTACCTGGCCCAGTTGCCGGGCCTGCTTTTCGGTCCATACCCGCAGCGGCGAGCCTTCTTCGGTCCAGATGCTGGCGTATTTGGCCGCCGATTTCTTGGGGCGCACCCGCAGGATGATGCCGTGCAGGATCAGCCACCAGATCGGGCGCGGAATCTCCACCACCCGCGGGTCGCCAAGGAACTCGGCCAGGTACTTGCGCAGGGCCGGCGCCGTGGGCGCATCCGGGGTGCCCAGGTTGCAGTAAAGCACCCCGGTTCTGGCGCCCACGGTGGGAGGCGCTCCGTGCGTATAGGCAGGTTCGGGGGAGAAAGCCATGTGCGTTATTCTCGCCCACCATGCTCGACCGACTCAAAGTCAAGGCCATTACTCTGGACCTGGACGACACGCTCTGGCCCATCTGGCCGACCATCGCACGCGCCGAGGCCGCTTTGCAGGAGTGGCTGCGGCACCGCGCCCCCCAAACAGCTCAGCTGCTGGCCGATGATCTGCAGCGGCATCGCCTGCGGCAGGAGGTGATGACCCAGCAGCCTGATCTGCAGCATCAGCTCAGTGCGATCCGTACCGAGATGATTCGCCGGGCCCTTGCTGCTTCACGGGAGGATGAGGGCCTGGCCGAAGCGGCCTATGCGGTTTTCTTTGAAGCCAGGCAACAGGTGCAGCTGTTTGAGGATGCAGCGCCGGCGCTGGCCTTCCTGGCGCAGCGTTACCCCCTGGTGGCCCTGTCCAACGGCAACGCCGATGTGGAGCGAATTGGCCTGGGCGCTTATTTTCGGGCGGCCATCAGTGCCGAGGCCTTTGGCATCGGCAAGCCCGACCCGGCCATCTTCGAGGCGGGGGCAGCGGCGGCCGGCGTGGCTGCGCACGAGGTGCTGCACATCGGCGATGATGCCTCGCTCGATGTGCTGGGCGCTCTGGCCTGCGGCATGCAGACGGTATGGGTCAATCGCGAGGACCATCTGTGGCCTCATCCCCAGCAGCCGCATGAGACGGTCAGCAATCTGCATGAACTGACCGAACTGTTGCGCTGAAATTTTTTTCAAGGAAGTAAACGATGAGTCTGAAGATCTATGGCATTGCCGCCTCGCGTGCGGCTCGTCCTTTGTGGGTGGCGCATGAGCTGGGACTGACCTATGAGCACGTTGCCATTCACTACTCAGACGGGGCCACCCGCACGCCGGAGTTTTTACGACTCAACCCCAATGGTCATATTCCGGTGGTCGACGACCACGGGGTCATCGTGTGGGAGTCCATGGCCTGCGCCCTGTATCTGGCCCAGCGTTACACCGCTGCCGATGGCAGCTCGCTGGCGGGGCAAACGCCGGCCGAACAGGCCGATGTGCTGCGTTGGAGTTTTTGGGCGGTGACGGAATGCGAAAAGGACGCCCTGAGCGTGCTCATGCACACCATCGCCATGCCGGCCGATCGTCGCAAGCCCGAGTTGGCGCAGGAGGCGGCCTCCAGGCTGCAGGTGCCGCTCAAGGTGCTGGAGCAACATCTGGCCGCCGGGGGCCCCTACCTGGCTGGTCAGCGCTTTACCGTAGCCGATATCTGCGTGGCCTCGGTGCTCGGTTGGGCCCAGCCCATGCCTGAGTTGTTTCAGGACAAGCCGCATGCGGCTCAATGGCTCAAGAGCAGCCTGGCGCGTCCCGCCCAGCAGGCGGTGCGGGCGCTCGCGCGCAAGGGCTGACCCTTGCTTTTGCCTCTTCAGGACAGCCCAGCCGCCGCGCTCAAACCGGACCTTACCGCGCCCTCGAGCGTGGCTGGGTAAGGGCCTGCAATGTAGTCGCCGCAGGCCAGCAAACTCGTCTCGCCCACCATCACCTGTGGACCGGGGCGCTGCAGGCCCGGCGTACAGGCAAAGGTGGCGCGACGTTCGACCACGGTCTGCACCAAGGTCAGTTGGCCCAGCCCCAGTTCTCTCTGGGCCTGAGCCAAAACGCGCCGCTCCAGGTCCTGCCGATCACCCCGACTCGCGCTGACCACGAAGGCCAGCAGGCCGTCCGGTCCGCCGAGCTGACCCCGGTCAAACACGAACTGCGCCGGGGCGGTTTCGCTGGCGTCCAGAGCCAGCATGGGCTGCGGCAGTCGGCTCCCCCGGCTGAGCGCGTAGACGGTGGTGATGGCCTCGTGCTGCAAGGCAAGGGCCTGCTGCTGCCAGTCCTGGGTTCGCGGCAGTGTGGACACCAGCCGTGCCGCCTCGCCACTTGGGCAGGCCAGCACCACCGCCTCGGCCACCTCGACCACCGTCTGGCCTTCTTGCTGCACCTCAAGCTCCCAGCCTGAAGGGCCTTGGCGCAGCGTCAGCACCCGTGCGCCCAGCCGTACAGACTGCCCTTGGTCCTGCAGTTTATGCACAGCCGCCTGAGGCAACAGGCCGCCCAGATCGCACAGGGGCAGCAACAGGTCCGAGCCATCGCGGCTGCTCATTAGCGCGTCTTGCAGCACCCGCAGGAAGACGCTGCCGCTGGCCCGCTCGATGGGTGTGTTCAGCGCCGACACACACAGCGGTGCAATCAGCGCGTCGACCAGCACCTGGGGCAGGTCCTTGCAAAGGTCCAGAACGCTCTGCTCCGCCTCGCATTCGAAGCGACGCAGCTGCCAGCCCAGGGCCCAGCGCAAGAGCTTGAATTTGTCGCTCAGGGTCCAGCCTCGGGCGCCCAGGATGCCCGCGCCTGCGGCCAGGCCAGCGGGCGCATGGTGGCGCCATGGCGGCAGGCTCAAGCCGCGACCGTCGGCAAAGCGCAGCGTCAAAGGCAGACGCTTGAGCAATTGCGCTGGCTGCAGGTCCAGGCTGTGCATCATGCGCAGGGTGTCGCGGTAAGCGCCGATCAGGATGTGTTGACCGTTATCGAGCGCCAGCGACTGACCTTGGTGCAAGAGATCCAGTCGGCGCGCCCGCCCTCCAACTTGGCGCGCTGCCTCCACAAGCAGCACCTGCCGACCCCGGCGCATCAGCTCGACGGCCGCCACGCAGCCGGCCCAGCCCGCGCCGATCACGGCCACTGACATCAGTAAACCCGGCCGAAGGCCTGTGTTTTCCAGGCCAGCCAGAACTTGCGCAGCGGCGTCAGGCTGATGCGCTGGTGCAGCACCCGGTAGCCATCACGCTCGATTTCGCGCAGCAAGGTCCGGTAGATGCTGGCCATCATCAGGCCTGGCTTCTGGGCCCGGTAGTCGGTGGCAGGCAGAAGCGCCAGGGCTTCTTCGTAAAGTTGCAGGGCACGCTCGGTCTGAAAGCGCATCAGGGCGGTGAAACGATCGGAATACTGGCGCTGCAGCAGCTCATGGGCCTTGACCTCAAACTGCTGCAGCTCGTTGATGGGCAAATAGATTCGTCCGCGCATGGCGTCCTCGCCTACATCACGAATGATGTTGGTCAGCTGGAAGGCCAGGCCCAGCTTGTGGGCATAGGCTGTTGTGCCCGGATCGGTCTGGCCGAAGATGCGAGCCGCCACTTCGCCCACCACGCCGGCCACCAGATGGCAGTAACGGGTGAGGGCGGGCAAATCCAGGTAGCGGCTTTGCTGCAGATCCATCTCGCAGCCCTCAATCACCGAAAGAAGATGCTCGGAGGTGATCTGGTAGACCGCAGCCCAGGGCATCAGTGCCTTGAGGACCGGGTGGCTGGGTCGGCCTGCATAGGCCTGCGCGATTTCACTGCGCCACCAGGCCAGCTTGGTGTGGGCCACACCCGGATCGTTGACTTCGTCGACCACATCGTCGATCTCGCGACAGAAAGCATAGAAGGCCGTGATGGCGGCTCTACGGTCCTTGGGCAGAAACAGAAAGGCATAGTAGAAGCTGCTGCCCGAAGCGGCTGCCTTGTCCTGGACGTATTGCTCTGGGGACATGGGGGGCGATTGTCGCTCTGCCGGCTGGCTGGCCGCAGCGGCCCTTTGGCACTTGACGCGAGGGTGTAACTTAGTTACAAACAAGATGGAATGAATTAAGCAATCGTTCAAAGGCTTGTCTTACGAAGTTACATCACGGTGGCCCGTTTTTTATGAATCCTTCCTTCGATGAGAACGCCGACATCGTGATCTTCGGTGGAGCGGGCGACCTGTCTTACAGGAAACTGTTGCCCGCCCTGTACATGGCCCACCTGCACGGTCGCCTCGAGGCGACCACGCGCATTGTGGGTGTCGGCCGCCAGGACTGGTCGCGGCAGCAGTACCTTCAATTCATCGGTGAACGCTCGTCGGGGTTTATCGAAGCGTCAGCGTTTAACCCCGAGCAGTGGCGCTCTTTCCTGGCGCGATTGCACTATCTGCGCATGGACCTGTCTGATCTGGCGGCCTACGGTGTACTGAAAGACTTTTTGGGTCTTTCCTCCAGGCTTCGGGTTTTTTACCTGGCTACCGCCCCGGGTTTGTTTGCGACCGTCTGCGAGCATCTTGGAGCGACCGGTCTTGTGGATCCGCATTCGCGAATCGTGCTGGAAAAGCCCTTGGGGCGCGACCTGGCTTCAGCGCAGGCGATCAACGCGGCGGTGGCACGCCATTTCCGAGAGGATCAGATCTATCGCATCGATCACTACCTGGGCAAGGAGACGGTGCAGAACCTGATGGTGCTGCGCTTTGGCAATGCCATCTTTGAGCCCCTCTGGCGTGCCCCCCACATAAAGAGCGTTCAGATTACTGTGGCGGAGACGGTGGGGGTGGGCAGTCGCGCCGGTTTCTACGACGGGGCCGGAGCCTTGCGCGACATGGTGCAGAACCACCTGCTGCAACTGTTGTGCATCGTGGCCATGGAGCCCCCGATCTCGCTGGAAGCTGACGATGTGCGCGATGAAAAACTCAAGGTGCTGCGATCGTTGCGGCCTATGAGCCCCACCGATGTGCATCGCGATACGGTGCGCGGCCAGTACGGCCCTGGCGTGGTGGAGGAGCAGGCCGTGTGCGGCTATCTGCAGGAGCCCGGTGTGGCGGCGGGCAGCGGCACCGAGACCTTCGTGGCCCTGCGAGCGCATATCGACAATGCGCGCTGGGCCCACGTCCCTTTTTTCTTGCGCACTGGCAAGCGCATGGCCCGTCGTCAGTCGCAGATCATCATTGAATGGGCCGAGCAGCCGTTCTCGATATTTGGGGCCGGGGCTCGACACAAGCCCAACCGCCTCATCATCAACCTGCAGCCCGAGGAGTCGATACACCTGGGGCTGATGGCCAAGGAGCCGGGCTCGGGCATGACCTTGCTTCCGGTGCAGCTCGAACTGGACCTGCAATCGTCCTCGGACAAACGTCGTGCAGAGGCCTACGAGCGGCTCTTGATCGATGTCATCAAGGGGCGGCTGACGCATTTCATGCGGCGTGACGAGCTCGAGGCCGCTTGGCGTTGGATTGATCCGATCCTCGATGGATGGCAGGCGCTGACAGACAAGCCCTGTCTTTATCCGGCTGGCAGTTGGGGGCCGCCTGGTTCGTCTGCGCTCATGGCACGCCAGAACCTGAGCTGGTTCGAGCAGACGTGATCGTCGTCCTCGCGCTGCTTCAGCTGCCTGGGTCCGGGCTTTGTAGGGTGCCAATTGGGTTGCAGCCAGGCTCCGGATGTCGGGTCGGCTCACATTCGCAGGCTGCGCCAAACCACGGGCCCTAAGTCGGCCAGCGCCAGGGTCGGGCGCTGCCTCAGGATGCGAGTGCCCAGGGCCTCGGTCCGATCGGCTACGCGCAGCCCCCCCTGGATCACCAGTCGCAGCTCCCATCCGGCCCGACCGGGCACTTGTCGCACCAGTGGCGCACCCCGATGCATCAGGGTGCGAGCCCATCCCACCGCGGCCTGTAAGACGCTTTGGGTGGCCGCAGTGTCTCGACGATCCTTCAGATCGTCCTGCGTCACACGATGGGCAGCCATCAGGTCTGCGGGCAGATAGCAGCGCCCGCGTGTCAGATCTTCACTGAGGTCTTGCCAGAAGTTGATCAGCTGCAAGCTTGTGCAGATGGCGTCGCTGCGTTCAAGTGCGCTCTCTTCTTGCAAACCGTAGAGATGCAGCAGCAGGCGGCCCACAGGATTGGCCGATCGACGGCAGTAGTCAAGCACTTGCGCCTGGCTTTCGTAGGGGGTGTGCACCACGTCCTGCTTGAACGCGCTCAACAGATCATGCAAAAGCGGCACGGGGAGCTTGAAGTGATGCAGGATGGGAGCCAGAGAATCAAAGACGGCCGGCCAGCGGCCGGACCCTTGCCGGCCTGCGGCACAGGCATTCAAGTCTTCGGCAAATTGCGTCAGGGCTTGCAGGCGCTCGGCCGCGCTGGCCTGGCCTTCATCGGCCAGGTCATCGGCCGTGCGGGCGAACTGGTAAAGGGCGCGAACCGCTGGCCGCAGATGAGGCGGGCACAGGATCGAGGCCACAGGAAAGTTCTCGTAGTGGTCGACGCCGTGGTGGGGGAGGGCCATGGGAAGGATGGGCGCGCGGGCTGCAAGAAGCGAGGGCTTGATTATCGTCGCTGAGGGTGGCCGGGGGACTTCGGTGATCCAAGGGCCGGCAGATTCCTGCGCGTCTGTGGCTGCCGCTAGAATGCAGTTTTCTGTTTTCAGCGGGGACTGCGAGGCGGACTTGGCGTCCGGCGGGCAGACCCCGTTTTGACTTGCAGCGCGCGGGTGGCGAAATTGGTAGACGCACCAGGTTTAGGTCCTGACGCCAGCAATGGTGTGGGGGTTCGAGTCCCCCCCCGCGCACCACGGTCTGCCTGGGTCGGAAGGCCGCCGGGTGTCCCCGGGTTCTCTTGAACTGAGTACAGGCTTGCGATCGCGCATTCGATAGAATGCTCGGCTTTGCCTTTTGGACCTGTCGACCGCGACAGCAGCCACCGGGCATCCGCTTTTTTATGAGGCCTGGGCCTGGAGATCGGACCGACCCGGGTCCGCTGGACCTTAGCTAAATTGATTGGAGTTCTTTATGGCCGTGACCGTAGAAACGCTGGACAAGCTCGAGCGCAAGATCACCCTTAGTTTGCCGGTCGACAGCATCCAGTCTGAGGTGCAAAACCGGCTCAAGCGTCTGGCTCGCACCGTCAAGATGGATGGTTTTCGTCCCGGCAAGGTGCCGATGAATGTGGTGGCCCAGCGCTATGGCTTCTCGGTGCAGTATGAAGTCATGAACGACAAGGTGGGCGAGGCCTTCAATGCGGCTGCCAATGAGGCGCGTCTGCGCGTCGCCGGGCAGCCGCGCATCAGTGAAAAAGAGGGTGCGCCCGAAGGTCAGGTTCAGTTTGACGCGGTCTTTGAGGTGTACCCAGAGGTCAAGATGGGTGACTTGTCGGCCCTGCGGATCGAAAGCGTGAGTTCGCAGGTCAACGACGAGGCAATAGATCGCACGATCGAAATCCTGCGCAAGCAGAGCCGCAGCTTTGCGCAGCGCCCTCAGGATGCAGCGGCCCAGGAAGGTGATCGCGCGACCATCGATTTTGAGGGCAAGATTGACGGCGAACCCTTCGCGGGCGGCAAGGCAGAGGGATTCCAATTCCTGATTGGTGAAGGCCAGATGCTCAAGGAATTCGAAGATGCCGTGCGGGGTATGAAGGCAGGCGAAAGCAAGACTTTCCCTCTGAGTTTCCCAGCCGACTATCACGGCAAGGAAGTGGCAGGCAAGCAGGCTGACTTTCTGGTGACGGTCAATAAGATCGAAGCGGCGCATCTGCCCGAAGTCAACGAGGCTTTTGCCAAGTCGCTGGGCATCGCGGACAGCTCGGTCGAGGCTCTGCGTGCCGACATTCGCAAAAATCTCGAGCGCGAGCTTAAGTTCCGGATCGATGCCCGCAACAAGTCGGCCGCGATGGATGCCTTGGCTGCGCAAGCGGAGCTCGACATTCCCAAGTCGAGCGTGCAGGCGGAGCTAGACCGCATGGTGGAAGGGGCTCGGGCCGACCTCAAACAGCGCGGGGTCAAAGACGCCGACAAGGCGCCCATCCCCGAGGACCTGTTCCGGCCTCAAGCGGAAAAGCGGGTGCGTCTGGGTCTGGTGGTGGCCGAACTGGTTCGCGCCCACTCGCTGCAGGCCAAGCCTGAGCAGATCCAAGCCCATATCAAGGAGTTGGCGGCCAGCTACGAGAAGCCCGATGAAGTGGTGCGCTGGTACATGAGCGATCGCCAGCGCCTGGCTGAGGTCGAGGCCGTCGTCATTGAGAGCAATGTGACGCAGTTCATTCTGAGCAAGGCGCAGCTGAGCCAGAAGACGGTGGGTTTTGACGAACTGATGGGCCAGTCGTCCTGATCCCTGGCGTTTCGAATTCTTTCGCGGGGGCTTGTGTCAATGGCACAGGCCCCTTCTGTATTGGTTACAGTAGGTCCTTGACGGGCCCGTCGGGGTCCCCTTGGAGAATCCAGTCATGAAGTCTTTGGAGATTTTTTCTGGGCCCCAGTCCAGCGCTTTGGATACGCAGGCGCTGGGCATGGTGCCTATGGTCATCGAGCAGTCCGGCCGCGGTGAACGCGCCTACGACATCTACTCTCGTCTGCTCAAGGAGCGGGTCATCTTTCTTGTGGGGCCCATCAACGATCAGATGGCCAATCTGGTGGTGGCGCAACTTTTGTTCCTCGAGAGCGAAAACCCGGACAAGGATATTTCCCTCTACATCAACTCGCCAGGTGGTTCCGTTAGTGCCGGCATGGCCATTTACGACACCATGAATTTCATCAAGCCCGATGTCAGCACCCTGTGCACCGGCATGGCCGCCAGCATGGGCGCCTTCCTGCTGGCCGCTGGCACCAAGGGCAAGCGCTACTGCCTGCCCAATTCCAAGGTCATGATTCACCAGCCTCTTGGTGGCGCGCAGGGACAGGCCACCGAGATTGAGATTGCCGCCCGCGAAATTCTCAAGACGCGCGAGCAACTCAACAAGATCCTGGCCGAAACCACTGGCCAGCCACGCGAGAAGATCGACAACGACACCGAGCGTGACTACTTCCTGACGGCGGCGGAGGCCAAGGACTATGGCCTGGTCGATCAGGTCATTGCCAAGCGGCCCTGACCGGTCGGACGCTGCATCCAGTGGGGGCACTCCGCCCGGCCCTTGCCGGATCGTGCCGAGTGGACCCCTAGCATTTGGGTATCATTGAGATTCCCCATCCACCGCAATTCCTGAGGTTGCGCAAAGGCCATCTACATGCCCGAGAAAAAAGGCTCATCCGGCGAGAAGACGCTTTACTGCTCGTTCTGCGGCAAGAGTCAACACGAGGTTAAGAAGCTGATTGCCGGACCGTCGGTTTTCATTTGCGATGAGTGCATCGATCTCTGCAACGAAATCATCCGCGATGAGCTGCCTGCCTTGGATGAGGCCAAGAGCGAGCGCGGCGACTTGCCCACTCCATCGGAGATCAAGGCCACGCTGGATGCCTATGTGATCGGGCAGGAAGCGGCCAAGCGCATGTTGGCTGTGGCGGTTTACAACCACTACAAGCGCCTGCGCCACAAGGAAGCGGCCAAGAAGGACGACGTCGAGCTCTCCAAGAGCAACATCTTGCTGGTTGGCCCCACGGGTTCGGGCAAGACCTTGCTGGCCCAAACTCTGGCGCGTACCCTCAACGTGCCTTTTGTTATGGCTGATGCCACCACGCTCACCGAAGCCGGTTATGTGGGTGAAGATGTGGAGAACATCATCCAAAAGCTGCTGCAAAGCTGCAATTACGAGGTCGAGCGCGCGCAGCAGGGCATTGTCTATATCGATGAGATCGACAAGATCTCGCGCAAGTCGGACAACCCTTCCATTACCCGCGACGTTTCCGGCGAAGGCGTTCAGCAGGCCTTGCTCAAGCTCATTGAGGGCACTATGGCTTCGGTGCCACCCCAGGGCGGGCGCAAGCACCCCAACCAGGATTTTTTGCAGGTCGACACCACGAACATCCTGTTCATATGCGGTGGCGCTTTTGCCGGCCTGGAAAAGGTCATCGAAAGCCGGACCGAGGCTTCGGGCATAGGCTTTGGAGCGACCGTCAAGAGCAAGAAGGCGCGCAGTCTCACCGATGTGTTCAAGGATGTTGAGCCCGAAGACCTGATCAAGTTCGGCCTCATTCCTGAATTGGTCGGACGACTTCCTGTGGTGGCCACCCTGGATGAACTGACCGAAGACGCGCTGGTTCAAATCCTGACCGAGCCGCGCAATGCCACGGTCAAGCAGTTTGCCAAGCTGATTGCCATGGAGGGGGTTGACTTGGAGATCCGGCCTTCGGCGCTAAAGGCCGTTGCGCGCAAGGCGCTGGCTCGCAAGACCGGGGCCCGTGGTCTGCGGTCGATTCTGGAGCATGCGCTCATCGACACCATGTACGAACTGCCCAATGCCAGCAATGTGGAAAAGGTGGTGGTGGACGAATCCACTATTGAAGAGGAAAAGCCTCCCTTGCTGGTTCTGCGCGAGGCCGCCAAGAAGGCCTGAATATTGCTTTTTGGCCATTGGAAGGGTCAAAGGCTTGAAATGAGTGCTTTTCGAACCATCTGTGAGTCAGTTTCTGCCGCTCGCTTGGGATGGGCCGGCAGCTTTTGGCCGCTTGGCCATCCTTGCCGCTTCTGACTGAAGGTCATCTATGTCCGGACAACCTGCTCTGCCTGCTTTGCCCATCGATCTGCCACTGTTGCCGCTGCGCGACGTTGTGGTGTTCCCGCACATGGTCATTCCTCTGTTCGTAGGACGGCCCAAGAGCATCAAGGCCCTGGAATCGGCGATGGAGGCGGAACGGCGCATCATGTTGGTGGCCCAGAAAGCGGCGGCCAAGGACGAGCCTGCAGTGGACGATATGTTCTCCGTCGGTTGCGTAGCCACCATCCTGCAGATGCTCAAGCTGCCCGACGGCACCGTCAAGGTGTTGGTGGAGGGGCAGCAGCGGGCTCGCGTCAACCGGATCGTCGAGGGTGAGCAGCATTTCCTGAGCAACGTCACCCCGGTCGAGTTGCAGGCTGCGCCGGCTGAACGCAGCAGCGAGATTGAAGCGCTGCGCCGTGCGGTGATGCAGCAGTTTGATCACTACGTCAAGCTCAACAAGAAGATCCCGCCCGAGATCCTCACCTCCATTGCCAGCATCGACGATGCCGGTCGACTGGCCGACACCATCGCCGCCCACCTGCCGCTCAAGCTCGATGCCAAGCAGGTCATTCTGGATCTCGATGAGGTACAGGCGCGTCTGGAAAACCTTTTCGAGCAACTCGAGCGCGAGGTCGATATTCTCAATGTCGACAAGCGCATCCGCGGCCGCGTCAAGCGGCAGATGGAGAAGAACCAGCGCGACTTCTATCTCAACGAGCAGGTCAAGGCCATCCAGAAGGAACTGGGCGAGGGCGAAGATGGTGCGGATGTAGAAGAAATCGAGAAGAAGATCAAGGCGGCCAAGATGCCGGTGCAGGCCCGCAAAAAAGCCGAAGCCGAGCTCAAGAAGCTCAAGCTGATGTCGCCGATGTCTGCCGAGGCCACGGTGGTGCGCACCTACATTGATGTGATCACCGGCTTGCCCTGGAGCAAGAAGACCAAGATCAAGCACGACCTGGCTTTTGCCGAGGATGTGCTCAACGAGGACCACTACGGCCTGGAAAAGGTCAAGGACCGCATCGTCGAGTATCTGGCGGTTCAGCAGCGTGTAGACAAGGTCAAGGCCCCCATCCTCTGCTTGGTCGGCCCCCCCGGCGTGGGCAAGACTTCGCTGGGGCAGTCGATTGCCAAGGCTACCGGACGCAAGTATGTGCGCATGGCGCTCGGTGGCATGCGCGATGAGGCCGAGATTCGTGGTCACCGCCGTACCTATATCGGGGCTTTGCCTGGCAAGGTGTTGCAAAGCCTGTCGAAGGTGGGTACCCGCAACCCGCTGTTTTGCTCGATGAGATCGACAAGCTCGGCACAGACTTCCGGGGCGATCCGGCCAGTGCGCTGCTGGAGGTGCTCGACCCCGAGCAGAACCACACCTTCAGCGACCACTATGTGGAGGTGGACTTCGACCTGAGCGATGTGATGTTCGTGGCCACCTCCAATTCCATGAACATCCCGCCAGCCCTGCTCGATCGGATGGAAGTCATCCGCCTGGCCGGTTACACCGAAGACGAGAAGACCAGCATTGCGCTGCGTTACTTGCTGCCCAAGCAGCTCAAGAACAACGGGGTCAAGGCCGGAGAGCTCGAGGTGACCGAAGCGGCGGTGCGCGACATCGTGCGCTACTACACCCGCGAGGCCGGTGTGCGCTCGCTCGAGCGTGAGCTCTCCAAGATTTGCCGCAAGGTCGTCAAGGGCATACAGCTCAAGAAAATGGAGCCCAAGGTCACGGTCGGCCCTGACAATCTCAATGACTTCCTTGGCGTGCGCAAATTTAACTTTGGTCGCGCCGAGAAAACCAACCAAGTCGGCCAGGTCGTCGGTCTGGCCTGGACCGAGGTGGGTGGCGACTTGCTCACTATTGAAGCGGCCCTCATGCCTGGCAAGGGCCTGATCACCCGCACCGGCTCTCTGGGTGACGTGATGAAGGAATCGGTCGAAGCGGCCCGTACCGTGGTGCGCAGTCGTTCACGCATCCTGGGTATCAAGGACGAGATGTTTGACAAGCGCGACATTCACATCCACGTGCCCGATGGAGCCACTCCCAAGGACGGTCCCAGCGCGGGCGCCGCGATGACCACCGCTTTTGTGTCGGCGCTGACCGGTATTCCGGTGCGCAGCGATGTGGCCATGACCGGTGAAATTACCTTGCGCGGCGAGATCACCACCATTGGCGGTCTGAAGGAAAAATTGCTCGCCGCCCTGCGCGGGGGCATCAAGACGGTCCTCATTCCTGAAGAGAACGCGAAAGACCTTCAGGAGATTCCTGACAACGTTAAGAGCGGGCTAGAAATTATCCCGGTCAAGTGGATCGATCAGGTGCTGCAGGTCGCTTTGGAGCGGCAGCCCCTTCCCCTGAGCGAAGAAGAAGTGGCTGCTGCTGCTGCCGCTGCTGCCGCAACTGCGCAGGCCGGTACCCTGGCACCCACCGCTGGGGTGGTGATCGATCCGGTCAAACATTGAACCGAGCCGGAGGCGCGCAGAAGCCGGCTCGAAGAAAAATCTGGCTATAATGCGGCTCCTCCGCGGGAATAGCTCAGTTGGTAGAGCGCAACCTTGCCAAGGTTGAGGTCGACGGTTCGAGACCGTTTTCCCGCTCCAGTTTCAAAAGGGCAGCACCTCAAAAAGTGCTGTCCTTTTCTATTCGCAGGCTGACAAGGTCTGCGGTGACAGTCAAACCTCAGGCACCGTGTCCGGGGGTTTCGCATGAGGACAGGGCGCGGTAGCAAAGCGGTTATGCAACGGATTGCAAATCCGTCTAGCCCGGTTCGACTCCGGGCCGCGCCTCCAGTACAGACGCATCACTGAAGCTTCGGTGGTGCGTTTTTTTTCGTCCTCACGCCGCTGCTCTGTCCACTGCCAAGGCTCAGCGGTTTGCGGCGGCCGCCTGCCGTTTGCGCTTGGCCAGGATCCAGGCTGAGTTCAGACCGGTGAGGAGCATGATGGGCCACAAAAAGGTACAGACCAAGGCCCACAACACGCGGCTGCCCAAAGTGGAGCCCCCCTGGGGCGTCTCGACCTTGTGGGGCCCTTCGCTAAAGACGTGCTGATAAGAGAAGGTCGAGAGACCGAATACAGCGCCGAACAGGAGGAACAGATAAATGTAGATGTTCAAGGCAATCTCCTTGATGAGACCAATCAGGGCCGCCTAGATGGGCGGTTTGCCTGAGCTCAAGCCGATATGCTAAACGGTTGTAACGTAATTATTACAGTTTAATGTGTATATAACCCATTACACATAAGGGGTTTACGTGTTCGCAAGCGAGTGGGCTTCCTCATCTCGGGCCTCCATTGATTGCAAATCCATCTGGCTCGGTTCGGTTTCAGGCCGCGCCTCTGGCGCGTACGCATCACTGCCGCATCGATGGCGCGTTTTTTCGTCTGAATGTGCTGTCGATAAAATCCGCGGCCTTTGACTTGCGAGTCGGTCTCAACACGGAGCGCCATCAGATGACTGCCCCCAAATTTGAGCAGGAGCCGCTTCGGTCGTTTCGGGAATTCCCGCCCGAGGCAATGCTCGAGCGGGCCCGTCGTTTTTACGATGAGATGGCCGGGCGGCGCAGTGTGCGCGATTTCGATTCGCGGCCAGTGCCGCGCGAGGTGATTGACCGCTGCCTTCTGGCCGCCGGTACCGCGCCCTCGGGGGCCAATCAGCAACCGTGGTTCTTCAGCGTCATCACGGATTCGAAGCGCAAGCAGCGCATACGGGATGCGGCAGAAAAGGAGGAGCGCGACTTCTATGCGGGCAGGGCGCCGCAGGAGTGGCTCGATGCGCTGGCTCCACTGGGCACTGATCCCAATAAGCCTTTTCTGGAAGAAGCGCCGGTTTTGGTGGCGATCTTTGCCCAGAAGTACGGGCTGCGTCCCGACGGCAGCCGCTTTTCGCATTACTACGTCCCGGAGTCCGTGGGCATTGCCACCGGTTTTTTGATTGCCGCGCTGCACCATGCGGGACTGGCCACCCTCACGCACACCCCCAGCCCGATGGGTTTTCTCAATGAAATCTGCGGTCGCCCCGCATCGGAAAAGCCGGTGATTCTTTTGGTGGTGGGCTATCCCAAGGCCGGCTGCCTGGTGCCGGTGCAGGGCGGCATCAAGAAGCCTCTTTCGCAATTTGTCGCTTGGCTCGGCGCCTCGGACTGAGGCGGCTGGGCCCGAGCGGCGGGTCGATCAGCGTATGAACTGATCGATATAGCCTTCGCCCAGACCGTTGGCGGCGTAGTGCCGCCGGCATTTGTCGATGCGGGTAAAGACGTCATCGAAGCCGGTGCACTGGCCGTCCGGATCCACATAGATCATGGCGCCATTGACCTGAAAGAAGGTGATCATCTCTTCCACGCCGGGATCGACCACCAGGGTATGGGTCTCGCCCGGCGCTTCATAAACATAGCTGCCTTCGGTGGCCACCCAGTCATGCTCGAGGTAGCGCCAACTGCCTTTGAGCACCAGCCCGTGAACCGGCTGCGGATGGCGATGACGCGACAACACGCCCGCTCGCCGAACTCGAAGCAAGTTCATCCAGTAGCCTCGGCTGGCCGAAAGGCACAAAGGCCGAAACCACACGTGGTCATCGACAGGCACCCAGATGCGCTCATCCTCGGGGATGACCTGGGGCACCACCAGCTCGGGCGGGGATTCCTTGGGCATCGGATGTCGGTAGGGCGTCCATTTATCGGCTGTAGGTGGAGTGGGCGTGTTCATGGGCAGGTGGTGGGGTTGGAAAGAAGGCAAGAGATTTCAGGCAATCAGATAACCGCCATCAACGGGCAGCACCACGCCTGTCACGAAAGCTGCCGCCGGGCTGGCTAAAAAAAGCACCGGCCCCGCCACATCGGCGGGCGTTCCCCAGCGGCCCATCGGCGTGCGCGACAAGATGGCGGCGCTGCGCTGGGTATCGTCCTGCAGTGCTTGAGTCAAGGCAGTGGCAATCCAGCCGGGTGCCACCGCATTGACGCGTATGCCATCGGCGGCGTAAGCAATCGCCAGACTTTTGGTCAATTGGGCCACACCCCCTTTGCTCGCGCTGTAGCCGGGCACCAGACCCCCACCAAAAAAACTGAGCATGGACGCGGTGTTGACGATGCAGCCGGCCCGTGCTTTCAGGCCAGAGCGGGCCGCCGCGCAGACCCTCATGGTGCCGTTGAGGTTGATGTCGATGGTCTGGGCGAAGGCCTCGGGCTCGAGCTCTGCGTGGCGGCGAATGATCCCGGCGCAATTAACCACCACATCGAGTTCACCCAAGCCCCCGACCACTTTCCGCACCGCCTCGTCGTCTCGCACATCGAGTGCTTCGATGGCATGCACGGCAAGCTCGCTGCGGGCGCGATCGACCTCTGCCGCGGTAGCTCCGGTGACGGTGACCTGATCACCCAGAGCGGCGAAGGCCCGTGCAATGCCCGCACCGATTCCGCTGGTGCCGCCGCTGATAAATATCTTCCGCTTGGATACGCCCATGGAGTCCTCTGTCTTTCAAGCAATCAAGTTGTGCTCACCTTCACCCGATGCCAAGGCACGGGTTTTACCCGTTTGTCAGTTGCAGGGCCCATTTGTTATGACTCTCAATCAGGGGACCCAGATCCACAGAAGTCAGCTGCCCATGGCGCACCACCCATCTGCCGTTGACCAGAGTGTGGCGAGCGTTGGCGCTGGCGCACAGCATAAGGCTACCGACGGCATCATGAATGGCGCCACCGGCCATCGACAAGGTATTGAGATCAAACAGGCCCAGATCGGCACAGTAACCGGGCGTGATCTGACCGATGTCGTGGGCACGCCCCAGCACTTTGGCCCCGCCGCGGGTGGCCAGATACAAGCCGTCGCGGGCGGTCATTTGCAGAGGCGCAGTGTCGCAGCCGAAGGGCTCGAGCGATTTGCGCAGCCGGGCCAGCAGCATGGCCTGTCGCGCTTCGTTGACCATCTGCGCCGCATCGTTGCTGGCGCTCCCATCGACCCCCAGGCCCACTGGCACACCGGCATCGAGCATGCGGCGTATCGGCGCAATCCCGCTGGCCAGTCGCATATTGCTGCAAGGGCAATGTGCCACCCCGGTGCGGGTGGCCGCAAACAGGCTGATGCCTTCGTCGTCAAGTTTGACGCAATGCGCGTGCCACACATCTTCGCCTAGCCACCCCAGGTCCTGTGCATATTGCGCCGGTGTGCATCCAAATGTCTCTCGGCTGTAGGCCACATCATGGTCGTTCTCCGCCAGATGGGTGTGCAGTCTGACCCGGTGGTGTCGTGCCAGTTCGGCAGAGAGCTTCATCAGGTCGCGGCTGACGCTGAAGGGGGAACAGGGCGCCACTGCAATCTGGGTCATGGCGCCATGCCGGCTGTCGTGGTGGGCCTCGATCAGGCGTTGGGTATCGCGCAGGATGGCGTCTTCGCGTTCGACCACTTCGTCCGGGGGCAGACCGCCCTGCGACTGGCCCACGCTCATGCTGCCGCGCGTCGCCACGAAGCGCATACCGATCTGACGTGCCGCCTCAATGCTGTCATCGAGCCGCACGCCATTGGGATAGATGTAGAGATGGTCGCTGCTGGTGGTGCAGCCCGACAACAGCAATTCGGCCATCGCCACCTGGGTGCTGACATGGATCATCTCTGGGTTCAGGCGCGCCCAGATCGGGTACAGCCCTTTGAGCCAGCCAAACAGCTCGGCGTTTTGCACCGCAGGAATGGCCCGGGTGAGAGATTGGTACATGTGGTGGTGGGTGTTGATCAGGCCTGGAACCACCAGTAGATCGGGAGCTTCCATCACCTCGTCGGCCGTGTGCAGTGCGGACGGCAGATCAGCGGTGGCGCCAACCCATTCGATCAAGCCCTCTCGGATATAGACGGCGCCATCGCGCCACTCCTGGCCTTGATCGTTTTGGGTCGAAAGCGTATGAATGTGCCGAATCAGCAGTGTGGGCATAAGTCGTTCCGGGATATGGCGAGTGCTTGCCCAGTGGCTTTCAGGTCTTGGCCGCGCCGGCCACTGAATAGGTGATCGCGGCTTTGCGCGTGGCCAGAAACTGTTCCAGGGTTTCGCCGCGAAAGGCAGCATAGACCTGAGGATTTGAGATGCCCAGCACCGCGGCCATTTTTTCGAGCACGAAAAAGCTCACGCCCCGCCGCACCAAAGCAAGCCACTGGCGTTGCGCGATCAAATCTTGTTCCTCTTGCGAGAGCCCGTATTCCTGGGCCAAGGCTGCGAAATCCTTGAGGAAACGCTCGCGATGCGCAGGCTTGACCAGATCGTGCAGGAAGGCGTTGATCTTCAGATTGGCATGGCTGCGCGCCTGGGTGAAGGGGTAGGTGCCTTCTAGGGCGTCTATGCCTTCGAGTTCGCGGGCCATCAGCCGGCGATGCTGTTCGATGGCCTGCGGATCGGGTGGGCCGCCGAGATCCTCGAGAACCAGGGTGGCAATGTTGGCCACCGAGGGTGCATAGGTCTGCTTGTGCACCAGGCGCACCTGCTCGGACAGGGCGCCCCGCATGATCAGCCACATGATGACCTCTGAACCTTCCATGCCGCCCCGGATGGCAAAGTCGGCCAGGCGCATCTGCGTCAATTGCGCGGGCTCTTTTTCCAGCAGCTGCAGAAACTGCTGATCCCAGGGCTCATTGAGAAAGCCGGCTCGCTCTCCATGCACCTGATGAGACAACCCACCGGTTGCCATGATGGCAACCCGCAGATCTTCCGGATAGCTCTCAATTGCCCGGCGCAAGGCTTGACCGAGCTTCCACATGCGCCGCGCGCTGGGCAGTGGCAGTTGCAGAACCCCCACTTGCAGCGGGACCACCCGGCCCGGCCAGGGGGTGTCCCCCTCGGCCAGCATCGACAGCGGCGAGAGCAGGCCGTGGTCCACTGGTCGGCCCTGAAAGAAGGACATGTCGAACTCATCGGCCATCAGCGATGTGGCGATGTGCTGCGACAGGCCCAAGTGCCCCAGGGCGGGGGGCACCCGTCGCGGGCCACCGCCCTCGTCGGCTGCGGCATACACGTCATCGATGCCCAGTACGAAGGCTGAATAGTGGTCAAAGAAAAACGAGGAGATGTGATCGTTGTAGACCAGAAAAAGCACATC
>JBEIHE010000030.1:0-25736 GCA_040381515.1 Polaromonas sp. | reverse complement strand
GGCGATGGGCACGAAATCCCCAATGGGGTCGAAGTTAAGTCCTTTGCTCAGCGCCGGCATCATGGCCGTCGCGTTAGTGCCTACAAACAAGGTGTAGCCATCTGGCGGCGACTTGGCCGCCAATCCGGTGCCCAGGCTTCCGCCTCCGCCGGGCCGGTTGTCGACCACGATTTGCGCCTTCATGTTCTCCGCCATCTGCTGTGCCACGATGCGGGTCAGGACGTCGGTGCCTCCGCCCGGCGCGAAAGGCACGACGATTCGAATGGGTTTGTCTGGGTAACTGCCTTGCGCCAGTGCGCTGCTGCAACACAGTGCCAGGCCTAGCAAGGCGAGTTGGCGGCGGATAAGGTTGGGCTTCATCGCGATCTCCTGGTCATACTGAACAAAGAAAAGACGGATCAAGGCGTTTCAGGTCCTCGAGCGATTGGGGGCATGCTGCTCGATGTAAGCAATAATTTTTTCGATTGGGGTGCCCGGTAAAAAAATCTCACCCATGCCCAGCGCCTTGAGCGCGGGGATGTCTTCGTCAGGGATGATGCCGCCGGCGACGACCAGCAGATCCTCCCGGCTGCCTCTCTGGTGCAGTGCCTTCATCAGGTCTGGCCCGAGCTGCAGATGATCGGCGGCTGCAAAGTTGATGGCGACCACATCGGCATCTTCATCCACCGCTGCGCTGGCGATCTGATCGACGGACAGCCTCATGCCCAGATAGATGACCTCCATGCCCGCATCGCGCAAAGCACGGGTGACCACCTTGATTCCACGGTCATGGCCGTCCAGTCCCGGCTTGCCGGCTACGACCCGGATTTTTCGATCGCGTTGATGTTCAATCGGATCCATCTCAATAACTCTGCATCGGGTTGTGGACGCCCCAGCATTGACGCAGGACGGTGCAGATTTCGCCAAGCGTGACGCGGGCTTTGGCGGCCTCAACAAAAATTGGCATCAGGTTTTCTTTCCCTTGGGCGGCCGCTTCAATTTGCTGCAATAGCGCGTTCACTTTTGATGCGTCTCGTGCCGCGCGCAGTCGGACTAAGCTTTCGCATTGCATCGCTTCTAGGCGATCGTCCACCCGGAAGGTCTCGACAGGATCTGCTTCGCGGCCTTTCTGCGGCAGATATTTATTCATGGCCACAAACACGTGCTCGGCGCTTTCCACTTTCTTTTGAAAGGCATAGCTTGACTCTTCAATGGACTGCTGAACCCAGCCGCTTTCGTGCGCGGCGATCATGCCGCCCATCTCGTCAATTTGTTTGAGGAGGGCTCGCGCCCGATCTTCGATTTCGTTGGTCAGCGATTCGACATAGTAAGAGCCGCCCAAGGGATCGATCGTGTTGGTGATGCCGAACTCATCGACCATCATTTGCTGTGTGCGCAATGCGATGCGTGCCGACCGTTCGGTGGGGAGCGCAAAAGCTTCGTCAAGTCCTGCCGTGAAGATCGCTTGTGCGCCTCCCAAGGCTCCAATAAGCGCATGCATGGCGATTCGAACGATATTGTTTTCAGGCTCTTGCCGCGTGAGAGTCGAGCCTAGAGTGCCGCAATAAATGCGAAACATCGCCGACCGTGGGTCTTTTGGATGGAAGCGCTCGGTCATGACCCGAGCAAACAATCTGCGTGCAGCCCGGAATTTGGCTACCTCCTCAAACAGATCGCGGTAGCAGCCCAGGGAGTACGACAGTCGTGGCGCAAACTCATCGACATCCAGACCGCGTTCGAGTGCTGACTCGATGTAGACAATCGCATGGGCCAAGGCAAAGGCGACTTCCTGGACGGCTGTGGCGCCGGCTTCTCGAATGTGCACTCCGGTGATGGACAGCGTGTTCCATTTGGGCACGTGGTGGTAGCAGTACTCCACCAGGTCGGTAGTCAGGCGCAGCGAGGGGCGCACCGGGAAGATGTAGGTCCCGCGAGCAACATACTCTTTGAGAATATCGTTTTGCGTCGTGCCCTGAAGTATTTTCAGGTCGATGCCGCGCTCCTGTGCCATCGCAATGTAGAAGGCCAGGATGATGGGCGCTGTCGCATTGATGGTCATGGCGACGCTGACGTCCTGCACCGGGATGCCATCGAACAGGGTGAGCATGTCCTCGATGGAGTCGATGGCCACGCCGACCTTGCCGACCGAACCGCGGGCCTGTGGCGCATCGGAGTCGTAGCCAATCTGGGTGGGCAGATCGAAGGCGATGGTCAAAGCCTTCTCGTTGATCCCGAGAAGGTATTTGAAGCGCTGATTTGTCTCTTGAGGGGTTCCAAAGCCCGAATAGGGACGGATCGTCCAAAGCCGCCCTCGGTACATGGTGGGATAGACCCCCCGCGTGTAGGGCGCTTGGCCAGGAAACCCCAGGTCTTGTGCATACTGCCGGCCCGCGAGGTCCTCCGGCGTATAGAGTCGTTTGATCGGTATGTTTGCTTCCGAAACAAACTCTTGTTTTCTTTCGGGGCTTTTGCGCAGCACGGGCCCCAGGATGTCCTGTTCCCACCGCTGCAGGGCATCGGCCAGACTCTTGTCCTGCGGGTCCATCGGACTGCCGTTAGGGTGATTCATGGGCTTGCTTGGCTCCGCGAGCTTGACCACTTGAATATGTTGTTGCGTTGTACTGCCGAAGATCCACCAATGATTGGCAGCAGCAGCGCATCTCTCACATAGCGCTCGACATCAAAGTCTTTGGCATATCCATATGCGCCGTGAATGGTTTGGCACTCCAGGGCGATGCTCTTGGCCGCCTCGGTGGCGAAGAGTTTCGTCATGGATGTTTCAACTCCACAGTTCAGATGGTTGTTGGCCATCCAGGCTGCGTGATAAAGCATCAGCCGTGCGCCATGAAGCTGAGTTTTCATGTCGGCGAGCTTGTGTTGAATGGATTGGTAGTTGTCGACCGTCTTTCCGAACTGTCGCCGCTGCTTTGCATAGGCCCATGCATCGTCCAGGGCGGCGCGGGCTATGCCTACGCCAATAGCAGCCACCTCCAGTTTTTCGACGTCAAGACCTGCGCCAACGATCATCTTCCAGCCACGGTTCCAGCCGTCCTCACCTCCCATCACGTAATCCATGGGTATGTCGACGTTGTCGAAGGTCACGTCGGTAGTGGCCGCGCCGTGGGTGCCGAGGGTCTGGATGGGGGTGATGGTCACGCCTGGCGTGTCGGGCGGGATCAAGACCAGGGATAGGTTGTGATAGCGCTGGTCTTCGGCGCCGCTGCGAACCAGCGTGTAGATGAAATTCGAGATGGCCGAGCCGGTGCAAAAGCGCTTGGCTCCATTGATTCGGACTTTGTCTGTGCCAATTCGTTCGGCGCGGGTTTTGACGCTGGCCAGATCCGAACCGGTGTCGGGCTCCGTCCAGCCATAGGAAAAAATGACCGACCCTTCAACTACTTTGGGCAGCAGCCAGCGTTTTTGGTCCTCGGTGGCGCACTCGGTGATGTTCATGCCCGCATAGCAGGCGCCCATGATGTAAGGAATGCTGACGGCGGTGCTGCGTCTTGACAATTCCTCAATGACAACCATGGTGGCCAGGATGTCCCGCCCGGCCCCCCCATACGCTTCGGGCACCGTCAGTCCCAGGACGCCCAAGCGCGCCAATTTGTCGAACACCTCTCGCGGGAAGTGATTGTCCTGATCCCATTGCTGGGCCAGAGAACGTGGCATCTCGCGCTCGACAAAGCGCTCGAGCAGGTCGCGCAGTTGGCGGATATTGTCCGGCTCTTCGAAGTTCATCGCGGTGCCCTTGAAGTTGCCTCTTAGCGGCCGGTAAAGAGGGGTTTGCGTTTTTCTCGGAAGGCGTGCACGGCCTCCTGGTGATCCACTGTGACGTTGGACATGGCTTCATAGGCCAAAGAGGCATCCATGATGCTGGAGGCCAGTTGCTTAAGCCCGATGTTCACGGACATCTTGGTCCACTTGATGGCCTTGATCGCTCCGGCCGCCAGGTGATCGGCGAAATCGCGAACCTGCGCATCAAGCTCCGTCGCGGGTACCGCATGATTGATCAGACCTATACGCGCTGCTTCAGCGGCAGACATCAGTTTGCCGGTCATTAGGTATTCCTTGGCCCTGGCGTAGCCAATGAGCTGGGGCCAAATCACCGCCCCTCCGTCTCCAGCGACCAGTCCCACAGAAACATGCGGATCTCCGATCTTGGCGGCCTCGGAGGCGAAGATCACGTCGCAGAACAGCGCGATGGTCGCTCCCAGTCCCGTGGCGTGGCCGTTGACTTTGGCAATGATCGGCTTTTCGCAGTCGAGCAGCGTGAAGATGATCTGTTTGGCCTCTCGGGCCGTTTTTTCAAATGAGCTCGGCTCATCGATCATCTTCTGGAAAAACCCCACATCGCCTCCCGAGGAGAAGGCCCGACCCGCCCCGGTGAGGATGACGATATCGCTGCCTTCGTCGTTGGAGGCATCGGTGAATACGCGGGCGAGTTCTTCATGCATCACCTCGTCGACCGCATTGAGGGTGTCCGGCCGGTTCATGGTGATCTCGAGCACCCGTCCGCGACGCTCGAAGCTCAAAGTTCTGTAGGCTTGAAATGACACGACCCGACCCTCCCCATCTCTGGACTTATGTGCTGGATGATGACAAAGTTAATTCGCAGAATCAACAGTCACTGACTATTGATTCATCGGAAGAAACCCTTAGAATTGCGCCTATGAAAGAAGATCCAGGCGAGGTCATTCTTGAAAGTAGTGCGGAGGGGGCCGCCCCCATCAAGCGCGCGCGAGCTAGAAAGCGGCTGACCCGTGAGGAGCGCGCACCAGATGCTCGATTACAAATCTTGGCCGCGGCCGCCAAGGTCGTTGGAGAGAACGGCTATACGGCCGCATCGATCACCCGCATTACAGAAGAGGCCGGCATTGCGCAAGGCACCTTCTACCTGTACTTCCCCTCGCGGCAGAGCCTGTTGGACGAACTGCTTCCGCATGTGGGCAAGGACATGTTGCACTTCGTCGGTGTTCGGGTCGCGGGTATCACCGACATTTTGGAAATGGAAGAAAAAGGTCTTCGGGCCTTTTTCGAATATCTGCAGTCCAATCCGGGGTTCTTCCGGATTCTCAACGAGGCCGAAGTGGCAGCCCCCAAGGGCTACGAGGAACACTTCCGTCGGACGGTCACCCACTACATGCACGCCTTGGAGAATGCGGTCAAGTCCGGCCAGATTCGCCATTTCACCCTCGCCGAGACTGAGACGCTGGTTTACGTGCTCATGGCCGCCAGGAGTTACTTGTACATGCGCTGCGTCAAGGGCTGGGGTGACCGAGCCAAACTGCCTGACCAGGTGCTGAGAACTTATATGCAGCTGATTCGCAATGGTCTCAGGTAGCCACTGAGCGCTGTATCTGGCCAGCCTTGGCTAGCAGATCGCGTACCGCGCCATGCAGGTCCTTGGCACCTGACAAAACTGCCTCGCACTCCAGGGAAAGATCGGCGCGCGCCATGACCTCCAAGCGGCGCTGTAGCTCTTCAAGCACCATGGCTTGCATGGCTTTTTCCAATCGTCGAACCCGCTCCTGGGCTTGGGGCAGTCGCCTGGCCTGATGCGTTGCCTGCAGCAAATCGAGCAACTGCGCCGCTCCCTGCCCCGAAGTGGCCGTGGTGGTGAGGACTTCAGGTTGGGATCCGGCGCGCAAATAGGAGGCGCCCTTTAGCTGGCGTGCCAAGTCCTGAGCGCCCGGCAGATCCGCCTTGTTGACCACGAACACATCGGCCATCTCCATGACGCCCGCCTTGATCATCTGCACCTCATCGCCCATGCCCGGCGCGCATATGAGCACGGTGATCTGAGCCAGGCCGCTGACTTCCGTCTCCGACTGCCCCACACCCACGGTTTCCACAATCACGAGATCTTTTCCTGCGGCATCTAGCACATCCACTACGCGCGCCGCAGCGGCCGACAGACCTCCTAGGTGACCGCGGGCGGCCAAACTTCGGATAAAGACCCCGCTGTCGCCCGCCATGGCCAGCATGCGGATGCGATCACCCAGGACCGCTCCTCCGGTCAGTGGGCTCGAAGGGTCAACCGCCACGACCGCGACCTGTAGATCGCGGCGTCTTGCTTCGGCGATGCAGGCGGCAATGAGGGTGGACTTGCCTGCCCCGGGGGCTCCCGTAAAGCCCACCACCACCGCTTGTCCTACCCGTGGATAAACGGCTGACAGCACGTCGGCGGCGCCCTCGCTTAGTTCCTCTACCGCCGATATGGCCCGGGCCAAGGCGGCCCGATCGCCTGAAAGTGCGGCCGAAATCCACTGGGGCCGATGTGCAGGCGCATGTGGGTCGGATGGAATTGAGCTCATCGGCTCATGATAGCAATCGGGGTCACGCGCTTGCGCGCAGGCAAAAAGAGATCGCCCGGTTTATCCGCGTGCTACGTTCGTCCCCGTCATCTGCCGCAGCTTGAATCTCTGCAGTTTGCCGGTTTCAGTTCGTGGCAGGGCCGTCATGAATTCCACCAGGCGCGGATATTTGTAGGGCGCAATTGCCGCCTTTACATGGTCTTGCAGGGCCTTGACCATCGCCTCGCTGCCTTGGTGGCCGCTCTTGAGCACCACGCAAGCCTTGACCACCATGCCGCGCTCCTCATCGGGCACGCCGATCACACCGCACTCGGCCACTGCCGGATGGGTGAGCAGTGCATCTTCAACTTCGGGCCCGCCAATGTTGTAACCGGCCGAGATGATCATGTCGTCGGCGCGGGCCTGGTAGAAGAAGTAACCATCGTCATCTTGCGAGAAGGCATCGCCCGGATAGTTCCAGCCCTGTTTGACATAGTTGCGCTGCCTCTCATCGGCCAGATAGCGGCAGCCGGTGGGCCCTATCACGGCCAAGCGTCCCACGGTGCCGCGGGGCACCTCCTGGCCCTGATCGTCGACCACCTTGGCGCTGTAGCCGGGCACCACCTGTCCGATAGCCCCCGGCCGCGTTTGGCCGGGGACGCTGGAGATGAAGATGTGAAACATCTCGGTCGCTCCTATGCCGTCCATCATGTCGATGCCGGTGGCTTCGTGCCAGAGCTGGCGGGTCGCTTGCGGCAGGGCCTCGCCTGCACTGACGCTGATGCGCAGCGAGCGCGGCCGGTTCTGTTTGGCCAGCAGGGCCATTTGCCGATAAAAAGTCGGGGCGGTGTAGCTGATGGTTGCACCAATGCGGTCGATGATTTCCAGCATCGATGCAGGGGTGTAGGCCTTGTCAGGATAGTAGACGCTGGCGCCGGCCCACATGGGAAAGATCAGCAGGCCGCCCAGGCCAAAGGTGAAGGCCAGCGGTGGCGAGCCCACCACGATGTCCTCGGGTCGGGCCTGCAGCACATGGCGCGGCCAGGCTTGGCAGGCGGCCAGAATGTCGCGGTGCGAATGCACGGCTGCTTTGGGCGAGCCGGTGGTCCCCGAGGTAAAGGCCATCATCGCGATGTCATCGGCGCTGCACCGGCAGGGCGCGAACTGACCATCTTTCGTGCTCGAGAGCACGGCCAGCGAGCCCGGCTCGTTCATCAGGTTGAAGGGGACGATCGTCTTCAAGGACGTCCCTTCGCGTGCGGTCTGCAATTCTTCAAGGAGTGCCGCATCGCACAAGGCCAGCGAGGGTTCTGCCTTGGCAATGATTTCGCGCAACTCCTTGGCTCGCAGGAGGGGCATGCTGGCCACGGCCACCAGACCGGCCTTGACCACCCCCAGCCAGGCCAAGGCCATGCCGATGGAGTTGCCCCCACGCAGCAGCACCCGGTTGCCGGGTACCAGCGCAAAATCTTGTGTCAGCACCTGGGCGATGCGCCTAATGCGTTCATCGGCCTCGCGATAGCTCAGGGTGATGCGATCGGACCGCAGGAAGGGCCGATCCATCCAGCCTTCTTGTTCGGCGCGGGCGAACAGTTGATCCACCAGATTGGCTTGATCGGCAATGCGCAAGTCGGCGCTGTCGTAGCGCATCTGCGGGCACAGTTCGGTCGCCGGCAGGCGATCGTGCACGAATCGGTCAGTTTGAATGGAAGGATGGGCGGGCATTGGAGGCAGCTCCTGGCCGGAGAGATGCCAGCCCTTGGGGATGCCATCGAACTCCAGTAGTGTTCGCAATGAGGCGAGATTATTTAGACCTGAAGTAAATCGTCAAGCCGCGGTGATCCCTTAGAGGTTTTCGTGCAAGACGGCCGATCTAGTGGCGCCAGAGGAGAAGAACCTTGTCGCCCTGTCGCAGAAAAAGCGCCCGGCCCCTCAGCGCCCATTGTTCCCTGGACTCGATTCGCACCGCAACCTCAAAAAATTGCGAGGCCACTGCATGCCGGCTGGCATCGACTTTCTCCTTTAGACCGGTTTCACTGAGCTCAGTCAGTGGCCGCTCTTGTCTGCGCTGCAGCAGCGCGAGGACGGCAGTTGCAGGCAGATCCAGCACGGCTTGCAGCACCGTCGCTCCGGCGGTATTGAGGTTGACCGGGAGTCGGCCTGGCAGCACGACCACATACGGGCTCAGGGCGTCGAGACTGGCTGGGCTGAGCCCCAGCCAGCTCAGGTCATCGGCACGCTGGGGCATCAAGGGGGCGGCCCCTGAAAACCGGGGGTCGGTACCCGCACTGGCGCGCACAAGCGATTGCACCAGTCGATCGAGTTCCTCCGCAGGCAGGCCCAAAAGCTCGAAGAGTCGGGTGAAGACGGTCATCCAGGTCGGGGAGGGGGCAGAGCCCTCGAGCAGGTTGAGCAGATTGAGCCGAGCCTGCGCATCGCTGATGGACACACTCACCGTGATCGGCCCGTCTTCCGTGGCGGCCGAACCGATTCCGATCAAGGGGTCGACTCGCGCCATCAGGCGGTGCAGAGGCATGTTCTGCACCGCCAGTGCCCATGGCTCGGCCAGATGGTCGACCGCAGCCCGACCTTGGCCATCCTCCCGCAAGCGCTCTGCCGCCCATTCAAAGGCATTTCGCACCAGCCACTGCCGGTGCGACGTTTGACGCATCATCTGCTCCTGACGCAGCAGTCGCCCGCGTTGCCCAAGAGACTGAGCCGCCAGCGTCGCGATCAAGCCGGCCGTGATCAGCGCTGTGATGAGGGCGACTCCTTTTGCCGAGCTTTTCATCCCGTGCTCACAGCAGGCTGTTTATTTGAAGGGGGGCCGAAAGACCCGCCCCCTCTATACCGATCAAGCGCAAGCGCACCACTTGGGGGAGATCTTGCAGGCGCGTCTCTGACCGGTCACCTTCAGAGGCGCTCATCGGGCTTTGCGGTTCAAAGCTCAGCTCCCATCGTTCGAGCCGCAGCAGGTCGGTCGGTGGACTGCCTGAATGGGGGCTCCCGTGCACCGATGCGGGACGCGCCAGGACGGCTGAAGTGCTTTGCAGCCAGGCCTGCAGGAGAAGGGCGCGGTCGCGCAGCGGGGGCGACTGCCATCGTCGCCACCAGCCGTCCTGTACGGTCCAGGCCACCACCAGCAGGGCATCACCGCTGCCCGAGCGCCTGAGCAGGCGCAACACACGGCCATCCCACTGCAGCGCGTTGACATAAGGCGTGCGGTCCAGCCGATCGAGGTCGCGGCGCCACTGCGCCAAGCCGATCTGAAGACTGGCCAGGTTTTGACCGTGGCGGTCAGAGCTGGACTGGCTCAGCAGCAAGACGGAGATCGCCTGATGGCTCATGAGTGTCATCAGGGCCAGCACGAGCAGGGCCACCAGGACTTCGACCAGCGTCAGTCCAATGGCCTGCAGCGCTTTCAAGGTTCTGCCCCAGGACGTGGTGGAGGCGTTGCCAGAACAACTTCAAAGGGACGGACCCCGTCTGTGCGCACCCAAAGTGAGAGCTCGGCGCGTTGTCTGTGACGCAGCAGGATCGCCTGGGGGGCAATGACGGGCTCGGGACCGAGCTCCACGTCTTGAGCACTCCGTATGGTGGCCTCGGTGTGGGGGTGCAGCCAGTTCGTCGGCCAGGGGCCACCGGCCTGCCCGATAAAGCGAAAGCCTGCTGGCTCGACTCGCCAAGCCATGGCCTCGTCGTAGGCGCGCGAGGCTGCGCGGGCTCCCTCGAGCAGATGGGCCAGACGATCGGCCTCTTCCCTCAATTGCGTTGCCGCCGGGTCTCGCAGTGCTGGAATCGCCAGGGCCGCGCTAAGGCCGACGATCGTGAGGACCAGCAGAAGCTCGATGAGGGTCAGGCCCAGTGACTTGCTGCGATTTAGGCAGGCGGCCTCCATGCGGGGTCCTCTTCGTGCGGGGGCGCCGGCAGGATCGGTGCGCCCTCATCCGGATCGATCGGCTGATGGCCAGGCGCATCGGGCTTGTCGGGCGGCGGTGCGCCCGGCAAAGGCATGGGATGTGAAGGCGGCTGCTTCATGGTTCGGTCGGACGAGTGCGCACAGGCCCAGGAGGCCCAGGGCCTGAACGCTGCAAAGTCCATCCTCGAGGGTTTTCGAACCTCTGCGCGCCGGTCGGGGCGCAGAGGGTCCGTCAGACCACGCCGCTTTTTTGGTGGGGCCCGCCGGTCTGGACGGGCTGGGGGGCTTGCGCCCTAGGCGGCTGAAGCCTTGACCTTCAAACGCCAGGCGTGCAACAGCGGCTCGGTGTAGCCGCTGGGTTGTGCCTTGCCCTTGAAGACCAGGTCGCAGGCGGCCTGGTAGGCAGCACTCTGCGCGAAACGACCGGCCATTTTCTTGTAGAGCGGGTCCTCCGCGTTTTGTTGGTCGACTACCCCTGCCATGCGCTCGAAGGTCGCGCGAACCTGGGCTTGTGTGACCACGCCGTGATGCAGCCAATTGGCAATATGTTGGCTGGAGATGCGCAGAGTGGCGCGGTCTTCCATCAGGCCCACATTGTGGATGTCGGGCACTTTGGAGCAGCCCACGCCTTGGTCGATCCAGCGCACCACATAGCCCAGGATGCCTTGTACGTTGTTGTCGAGCTCCTGCTGCTTCTCGGCTGCGCTCCAGTCGGGGCTGTGGACCACCGGTATGGTCAGCAGGCCCTCAAGCAGCACCGCCCGCTGGGCGTCCGCGTCAATGGCCTCCAGCTGCTTTTGCACATCGCTGACCCGCACCTGGTGGTAGTGCATCGCGTGCAAGGTGGCGGCGGTGGGGCTGGGCACCCAGGCGGTGTTGGCGCCGGCTTTGGGGTGGCCGATCTTCTGCTCGAGCATCGCCTTCATCAGGTCGGGCATGGCCCACATGCCCTTGCCAATTTGCGCTCTGCCGCGCAGGCCACAGGACAGTCCGACGAGCACGTTATTGCGCTCGTAAGCCTGAATCCAGGCGCTTGATTTCATGTCGCCCTTGCGCAGCATCGGACCGGCCAGCATGGCGGTGTGCATTTCGTCCCCGGTGCGGTCGAGGAAGCCGGTATTGATGAAGGCGACGCGGCTCTTGGCCGCGGCGATGCAGGCCTTGAGGTTGACGCTGGTGCGTCTTTCCTCGTCCATGATGCCCAGCTTGACCGTGCTCGGGGCCAAGCCCAGCATTTGTTCGACCCGACCAAACAGCTCGTCTGCAAAAGCAACCTCGGCCGGCCCGTGCATCTTGGGCTTGACGATATAGACCGAGCCTTTTCGGGAGTTGCGGATGCCCTCCTTGCTGCTGCGCTTGAGATCATGCAGGGCAATGGTGGTGGTGATGACCGCATCCATGATGCCCTCGGGAATCTCCCGAGTCTGCCCGCCTGCATCGGTGTAGAGGATGGCTGGGTTGGTCATGAGGTGGCCGACATTGCGGACGAACATCAGGGATCGGCCATGCAAACGGACCGTGCCCTTGCCCGATGCGGCGGTGTACAGGCGGTCTGGATTGAGGCCGCGGGTAAAGCTCTTGCCGGCCTTGCTGACGACCTCCGTGAGCGTGCCCTGCAAAATGCCCAGCCAGTTGCGGTAGGCCAGCACCTTGTCCTGCGCATCCACTACCGCCACCGAGTCCTCCAGGTCCAGGATTGTCGAGAGGGCGGCTTCCACCACCAGATCGCAGACGCCGGCCGGATCGGATGCACCGATAGGGGTGCGTTTATCGATCCGGATATCCAGGTGCAGTCCGTTGTGAACCAACAGAACCGATTGCGGCGCGGTGGCCTGGCCTTGGTAACCCACCAGCTGGCTGCCGTCGGCCAGGCTGCTGCTGCTGCCATCCTTCAGGCGCACGGACAGCTTGCCCCCCTTGATCGCGTAGCCGACCGAGTCGACGTGCGATCCCTTGCGCAGGGGCGCGGTGCGATCGAGCACATGGCGGGCGTATTCGATCACCTTGGCGCCGCGCTTGGGGTTGTAGCCCGAGCCCTTCTCGCAGCCGCCTGCCTCGGAAATCGCATCGGTGCCGTAGAGTGCGTCATACAGACTGCCCCAGCGGGCATTGGCCGCATTGAGCGCGTAGCGGGCATTGAGGATGGGCACCACCAGCTGCGGCCCGGCCTGGACGGCCAGTTCGTCGTCAACCTGGCGGGTTGTGATCGTCACCTTCTTAGGCGTCGGCACCAGATAGCCGATCTTTTCAAGAAAGCGTCGATAGGCCGCCATATCGCTGATCGGGCCGGGGTGGGCGCGGTGCCAGGCGTCCAGTTCGGTCTGCAGGCGGTCGCGTTCGGCCAGCAGGGCCAGATTTTTGGGCGCCAGTTCGGTCACGATCGCGTCGAAACCGCGCCAGAAGTCGGCGCTGCGCACGCCGGTGCCGGGCAGGGCTTGCTCCTCGATGAAGCGGTGCAATTCGGTGTCCACCTGCAGGTGGTGGATGGCGGTGCGTTCACTCATGGTGTTCTCTCTGGGACGCGGTCGATTCGGAAGATGCCACGAACGCCCAGTGTCCTTGGCAGGCTTGGCTTGGGCGAACGGGTTGTGCGGACTCGAGACTGTATTGCATCCCGGACTGTTGATTATTGCGCTCGGGCGTAATTGATCTGTGACCAAACAGGTGACAATCCGAGTTTTGCCCCTCGGGTCAGATCTGCCTGGCCCGACTTCGAGCCCCCGGATCTCCCGCATGCGCTTGCCGCAGTTTTTCCGATTTGCCCGACTGACATCGATTGACGAGGATCTGTCGGCCCAGGCGCTGGAGATGGCGCGCGATCAGTATGTGGTGTGGCGCAAGCGACGGATGATGGCCCAGTTGGTCGGCCTCATGGAGGCGCTGAGCCTGACCGTTTTTGCCACCTTCGAGATCGTCGTGGGCATCTTGCCCGAGCGCCTGACCTACTGGGCCTGGGGGGCTGCCTATCTGCCCATTGGCCTGCTGTTGTCGGGTTCGGCGATGGCCCTTCGCCGCAGCGCAGCCCTTCTGGATGAAGGGCGATGGCGGCGTGCTCAGCTCTCCTACCGCATTGCACTGCTGCTCCAGGCGATCTACATGGTCGTTATCATTTATGTATTCTCGATCAAAATGCCGGTGAATCAAATCACCGTCATTCAATTCATTTTGCTGTTCCTGGTTGTTTGGCACATCGTGTTCCAGTCGCTCGACCCGCTGGCTTCACTGATCCATCCGCTGGTCATTGCCCCGGCCATTGCGGTGAGTTTGCGCATGGACGGTGCTTTTGACGATGCCGAGTCGCTGGCCATTGTTCTGGGCGTGCTGATGATCGGGTTGTTCTACATCGTCTCGGCAATGCTGCGGCGGATCCTGCAAAGTACCTACGAGCTTGAGTACGATGACTTGCACCGGGTTTCCCAGGTCAAGGCCGCCAGTGAGTCGATGCGACTGCTGGCAAGAAAGTACTCTGTGTTGGTGGCCGAAGTGGGACACGATCTTCGCCAGCCCGTGCAGGCCATCAGCCTGGCGGTTCGTTCTTTGGCTGAAACCCCTGGGGTGGCCAGTCGGGACTTGCGAACCATCGAGACCTGCGCGACTTCGCTGGAGATGGCCCTGAACTCCATGCTCGATTACTCGCGGCTCAATTTTGGGTTGGCCAAGCCGCAACGCCAATCGATTGAACTCAAGCCACTGTTCGAGCGTTTGGAGATTGAGTTTTCTGGTGTTGCACAGGCCAAGGGCGTGGTACTGCGTGTCCAATCGAATGACGCGGTGGTTTTGGCCGACCCGCAGGCGCTTTATCGAATCCTGGGTAACCTGATCCAGAACGCGCTCAAGTTCACGCATGAGGGCGAGGTGTGTATCACAGCTGCCCAGGCCGGTGATCAATGGCAGCTGGTGGTGGCCGACAGCGGTCCGGGCATCTCCCCGGAGCTTCAGGCGCAGATTTTTGAGCAGTTTGTCAGTGGCGAGGAGATTGGCGCGCCTGCCTCTCGGGGGCTGGGTCTGGGCCTGGCCATCGCGCAGCGTTTTGCAGAAACCATGGGGGCCCGGCTCGAGTGCATCTCCAAGCCCCAGGTCGGCACCGAGTTTTCATTGCGGTTGCCAGCGGCCCTTCCTGAAAGGCGCCGGCGGGCAGAGGCGGTGGATGTGCAGGCCTTGGCGGGCCGGCGGGTGCTGTTGGTGGATGACGACCGCTTCATTCTCGATGCCCTGGCTGGGTATCTCAGGCGCAAGGGCTTGCAGGTGCAGGCCAGCACCCACTTTGAGTTGCCCCCCTTTGGCAGCGAAGCGCCAGACCTGATTGTCTCGGACCATTTTCTCGATGGCCAGCCCCTGGGGCTTAAGGGCATCGTTGGCTTGCGTGAGAAATTGGGCCAGGCGCAGCTGCCTGCGATCCTTCTCACCGGTGATGTGGGCGTGCACTTGACCCAGGCGACTGATGAGATGGGTGTGCAGCTCCTCCATAAACCCATCTCGCCCGAATCCTTGCTCGCTGCGATCTCGCGCCTGCTTTCTGCCCCGTCTTTTTCTCGCCCTGCCTCATGAACGCTCGTGTGTTTCGCCCGCTTGTCCCCATGCTTGTCGCTGCCGCCTGCAGCCTCCTGGTTCCGGCCGAGAGGGTCTTGGCCTGCGAGCCGGCTCGATTGGTGGAGGCCCTGGCTCAGGCCGGTAACGCCGTTCCAAGGGCAGTTCCGCGGGCCACATTTGAGGCGGCTCGGTTGGAGCCTGCAGAGCTTGCGCGGCTGCCCGTCCTGGCGCGCACCGAGTCGCTGTTGGGGCGAGTGGGTGTCCCATTGGCTTGGCATCGGATCGAGGTCTCCGGGCTGGAGGCTGCTGCACAGGCCGGTGGCGGCACCTTGATCGTTGCCCGGATTCGGGCCGAAGGGGCAGAGCCTGAATGCGAGGCTTGGGTGGCCGAGGGCTCGCGCGCGCAGGCGACCGAGTCGTCCCCGCTGCTGGCTCTTTTGCCCGTTGGTGAGGGCCTGAATGCGGAGGGCGGGGCTGGGGTGCAGGATCTGGTGCGCGGCATGCTGGCCGATTTCCGTCTGGCCATGCGCGTGGGCGGGCAGTACGCACCGCGCGGCGCCTGGGTGGTCTCGCCTTGGCTGTCCCAGTCGACCTTGCACCGAGAAAGCGAGGTGGCCTCGCCCGTGACCGGACTGCCCCCGGGTCGGGCCGAGACGCGTGTACGGGCCTCCAGTGCCGGCTTCGGCCTGACGCGCGGTCTGACTCGCGACACTTCGCTGACGCTGCTGCTGGCCGGGCAGAACAGTCGACTGGACACTGCGGTGAGTTTTCCGGCCATGGGCCTGGGGCCGGTACCACAGCCGCCAGGTCGGCAACACGATACGCTGCTCGGTCTGGAGCTGCACACCGTGCTGATGCGCGAGCATGGGGCTGTGCCCGCGGTGCTGCTCAATGGCCGTGCGTTCGCAGAGTCGACCCACAGCCGCGCTTCTGGCAGTGCGGCAGTGAGCGCGTTGTATGACCTGGGTCAGGGCTGGGGCGTGGCTGCCACACTGGGCGCCGATGCGGAGCGGCCTGAGTCCGGGTCCTCCCGGCAGGGGCGATCTGCCACGCTGGGAGCCAGCCTACAGCTGTCTCCGCGTTGGATGGCTACCGTCGATGCCGGTCGCCGCGAAGTGCGGGAACTCCAGGGGTCGCAGTCGGTCCAAAGGCTGAGGGTGTATCACTCGCTGGCCTCCCTGAGCTATGTCGCACTCGTGATGCAGCGAGAGGGATCTGATCGCCGGGTCGCGGTCACTTTCGTCCGACCGCTTTGAGGTGGGGCGCCGTATACTGCGGCGATGAACCAAGCGGTACAAAAACCGATTCGGCGCCGGCGCAAGCCAGAGGCAACGGTCCCCGAGCCTGCTGCGGTGCCACCGCGAACCTATGACCCCGATCGCACCCGGGCCGATATCCTGGAGGTGGCGCTGACCGAGTTTGCCGACAAGGGCCTCAGCGGCGCCCGCATCGATGCCATCGCCGATGCCACGCGCACCAGCAAGCGCATGATCTACTACTACTTCGGCAGCAAGGAGGGGCTTTACCTGGCAGTGCTGGAGGAGGCGTACCGCCGCATGCGCCGCATCGAGGGCGATCTGCACCTTGATCACCTATCGCCTCAAGAGGCGCTGAGGCGGCTTGTTGAATTCACCTTTGACCATCACGCTACGCATGAGCCTCTCATTCGCATTGTCATGAATGAGAACATCGAGCGCGGTCGCCATCTGTCCCAAAGCCGCATCATCGCCGAGCTCAATGTTCCGGCCATTGAGGCCATTGATCGCATTTACCAAAGGGGGGTGGCCTCGGGTGAGTTTCGCCCTGGGCTCGACCCTGTGGACATCCATGCGTCGATCTCCGCGCTGGCCTTTTTCAATGTCTCCAATCAATACAGCTTTGGCTGCATCTTCAAGCGCGATCTCCGGGCGCCGGCCCACAGCACCTTGAGGCGGGCCAATATCGCTGAGATGGTCGTGCGCTTCGTCCGGCGCTGAGCGGCCCCAGCGCGGCCCTAGGGTTTTTACGGGTGAGGCAAAACTAACCGTTTGGTACATTTTGGCTGCATAGTCACCCCCGCCCCTACCGATGCTCGGAAAACTTATCGCCACCTACTGTCGCCTGCTGTCCTGGCTGATGGTGGCCTGCCTGGCGGTGATGGTGGTTCTGGTCTTTACCAATGTGGTGCTGCGCTATGCCTTCAACTCGGGGGTGACCGTCTCGGAGGAGCTCTCGCGCTGGCTGTTTGTCTGGATGACGTTTCTGGGCGCGGTGGTTGCCCTGCACGAGAGAGCCCACTTGGGCACGGACACCCTGGTGGCACGTCTGTCGCTGCGCGGCAAGAAGATTTGTCTGGGTCTTGGGCACCTTCTGATGCTTTGGGCGTGTTCCATGGTTCTGCGAGGGGCCTGGGACCAGGTCGGGGTGAACCTGAGTTCGACCAGCGCAGCCATGGAGGCGCCACTGGCTTTGCTTTATGCCAGCGGGGCGGTGTTTGCCGTGCTGGGCGGCTTGGTGCTGCTGCACGATCTGTGGCGGCTGTTGGCTGGACGCATGAGCGAATCGGAATTGATCGGCGTGCGCGAGAGTGAGGAAGCGCGACCGGCCGAATCGGCGCGCTAGGACGCTCCCATGACGATTGCCATCTTCCTTGGATCCTTGCTGGCCGCCATGGCGCTGGGCATTCCGATTGCCTTCTCGCTTTTGTTGTGTGGGGCTGCCTTGATGTGGCACCTGGGCATGGTCGATCCGCAAATCCTGGCCCAGAACCTGATCGAAGGAGCCAACAGCTTTCCGCTTCTGGCCGTGCCCTTCTTCATGCTGGCCGGCGAAATCATGAATGCGGGGGGTCTTTCGCGGCGCATCGTCCATTTCGCGCTCAGCCTGGTCGGCCATGTGCGCGGCGGTTTGGGTTACGTGGCCATCGTGGCGGCTGTGATGATGGCTGCACTTTCGGGCTCGGCGGTGGCTGATGCGGCCGCGCTGGCCGCCCTGATGCTGCCGATGATGATCCGCGCCGGTCATGACCCGGCCCGATCGGCCGGACTGTTGTCGGCTGCCAGCATCATCGCGCCGGTGATCCCGCCTTCCATTGGATTTGTCATCTTTGGTGTGGCGGCCAATGTCTCGGTGTCCAAGCTTTTCCTCGCAGGCATCTTTCCGGGCCTGCTTCTGGCCGCGAGCCTGTGGCTGACCTGGTGGTGGCTGGTGCGCAAGGAGACTGTGGTGCCGCCCCCGCGCAAGAGCCGGGCTGAGGTGATGGCTGCGTTCAAGGATGCCTCTCTGGCCCTGGGCATGCCCCTCATCGTGCTGGTCGGGCTCAAGTTCGGTGTCTTCACTCCCACCGAGGCGGCGGTGGTGGCCGCGGTTTACGCCCTGGTGGTGTCGATGTTCGTGTACCGCGAGCTTCGGTTTGCACAGCTGTACCAGGTGTTTCTGGATGCAGCCAAGACGACCGCCGTGATCATGTTCCTGGTGGCTGCGGCCATGGTCTCGGCCTGGCTGATTACCGTGGCTCAACTGCCCGCGCAGATCGTCAGCTTGCTTCAGCCCTTGCTGGACAACCCCAAGCTTTTGATGGCGGCCATCATGCTGCTGGTGATCGCGGTGGGGACCGCGATGGACATGACGCCCACGATCCTGATTCTCACGCCGGTGCTCATGCCTATCGTCAAGGCGGCGGGCATTGACCCGGTGTACTTCGGCGTCCTTTTCATCATCAATAACGCGATCGGCCTGATCACGCCGCCAGTCGGCACGGTGCTCAACACGGTCGCCGGTGTAGGGCGCATCCGCATGGACGCCGTCACCCGTGGAGTGTGGCCCTTCATGCTGGCGCAATTGGCGGTACTGTTCCTGTTGGTGCTGTTTCCGCAGCTGGTGATGGTGCCGGCGCGCTGGCTCTATTCCTGATTTTTCTGGAGGCTGCGTGTCTGGTACGCCGCGCTGCATCCCCTGTTTTGAACGCGTACTGTCTTGGAAGGAGACATCGTGAAACGTCAATTGCTCAAGTCCCTGCTGGCCCTGGCCGCCCTGGCTGCCTTCGGCTCCGCCCAAGCGCAGGAGCGCGTCCTGAAGATGAACCTCAACGGGCCCGAGACCCACCCGGCCGCAGCGGGCATGAAGAAGTTCGCCGAGACCGTAGCGGCCAAGACCAATGGCCGCATCCGGATCAATCTGTTCTACAACGGCGCTTTGGGCAGTGACCAGGCGGTGGTGTCGGCCCTCAAGGGTGGCACCGTCGAGCTGGCGGTGATGAACTCCGGCATTCTGGCCAGCGAGGCCAAGGAATTGGCCATCTTTGACTTTCCCTTTCTCTTTGCCAACGAAAAAGAGTCTGACGCCATCGTCGATGGCCCGGTGGGCAAGAAGATGCACGCGCTGCTCGAGCCTAAGGGCATCGTGGGCTTGTCCTATTGGGAGCTCGGCTATCGCCAGATCAGCAACAGCAGGCGGCCGATCAACAAGGTCGAAGACCTTGAGGGTTTGAAGCTGCGCGTTATCCCCAACCCGATCAACATCGACTGGGTCAGGGCCTTGGGCGCTAACCCCACGCCGCTGCCCTTCCCGGAGGTCTATGGCGCTTTGGAGCAAAGAGCCATTGACGGGCAGGAAAACCCCATTTCTGTGATTGCAGCCAACAAGTTCTGGGAAGTGCAAAAGCACATGGTGATCACCAATCACCAATACAACCCGCAGTCGGTGATCATGAGCAAGAAAGTTTGGGACAGCTTGAGCCCGGCCGACCGCAAGATCATCGACGAGGCCGCCGATGAAGCGGCGCAGGTCCAGCGTACGGCTTCGCGCGCCGCGGTCGCCGCCAATCTGGACCTGCTCAGGAAGAATGGCATCGCCGTGACGCAGTTCTCGCCGGCCGAAGTGGCCAAGTTGCGCGAGAAGATGAAGCCGGTGATCGCCAAATACACGGCCAGCGTTGGCGAGGCCACGGTCAACGAGGTGCTGGCAGAGCTTGCCAAGCTTCGCAAGTGAGCGAGCGCACTTTTGGCCGCAGAGGCGGTGTCCCAATCGACGCCTGACCTCATCATGAAGCACTGGCGCATCGCTATTGTGGGAGCCGGATTGATGGGACGCGCCCATCAGTCTGTGATTGACCGCAGGGCTGATTCAAGCGTCTGTGCCTTCGTCGATCCGATGCCGGCCGCCGCGGACTTTGTGCGTGCGGCCGGCATCCCGCTGTTTCAAACGCTGCGCGATCTGCTGGCGCGGGAGCGGCCCGATGGGTTGATCATTGCCACGCCCAATGCCCTTCATGTGGAGCAGACCCTGGAGGCCATTGAGGCGGGCTTGCCCGTTTTGCTTGAAAAGCCGGTGGCCACTTCGGTGCCAGAGGGCCAGGGCTTGTTACGGGCGGTGGAGGCGGCCGGCGCTCGGGTGCTCGTCGGGCACCATCGTGCGCACAGTCCGATCATGGCCAAGGCCTGTGAGTTGGTGGCCAGTGGTCGCATTGGACGGGTGGTGGCGGTGCAGGGCAGCGCTCTTTTTTTCAAGCCCGACCGGTATTTTGCGGAGGGGCCCTGGCGGGCGCAGAAGGGTGGCGGGCCGATCCTGATCAATATGATTCACGAGGTTCACAACCTGCGCATGCTCTGCGGCGAGGTGACCCAGATCCAGGCGCTAAGCTCGCACGCGGTTCGCGGACTTGCTGTGGAAGACACAGTCGCGATCAATTTGCGTTTTCAGAGCGGGGCCCTGGGTAGCTTCGTGCTGTCTGATACGGCGGCGAGTGCGCGCAGCTGGGAACAGACCAGTCAGGAGAACAAGGCCTATTCGAGCTACGACGATGAGGACTGTTATCTGATTGCGGGCACGATGGGCAGTCTGTCGGTTCCGACTCTCAGACTCAAGACCTATCCTCGCAAGGAAGATCGTTCCTGGATGCTGCCCTTCGAGCAGACGGTCGTCGATGTGCGACGCGAAGATCCTTTGGAGCTTCAGATGGCGCATTTCATTGATGTGATGGCCGGTCTTGCGCCGCCGCGGGTCAGCGTATATGACGGCCTACAGAATCTAAGGGTCAGCCAAGCGATCGCGCAGGCTGCCCTTGATGGCGGCGTGGTGAAATTGGACTGATCCCTCTTTCATTCAAACTCAGGAATTCACATGAAGATCCTCGTGCTCAATGGCATTAACCTCAATATGTTTGGCAAGCGTGACCCGGCGCAATACGGCACCATCACGCTCGATCAGATCAATCAACGATTGGTCGATCTCGGACGCGAGCTGGGCGCCCAGGTTGAGAATTTCCAGACTAATTTTGAAGGTGCCCTGTGTGAGCGCATTCACGCAGCTCATACGGACGGCACACAGGCGGTGCTGATCAATGCGGGGGCCTGGACGCATTACAGCTACGGTATTCGCGATGCGCTGGCTATTCTCAAGTGCCCGATCTTTGAGGTGCACATGTCCAATATTCATGCGCGCGAGGCGTTTCGCCATCAGTCGGTGATCGCCGAAATCGCCAAAGGGCAGATTGCCGGTTTTGGTGTGGACAGCTATTTGCTGGCCTTGCGTGCAGCAGTGTCTCATCTGCAAGCTGGGCGTTGAGGCGGGCAAGATCCCATGCGCATTGACGGTCACACCCGCATCATTCCTCACATCGGCTATCCCACGCATTCCTTCAAGGCCCCGCTGATTTACAACCCTTTCTTTGAGCACAGGGGGGTTAATGCGTTGGTCGTGCCGATGGCCTGCCAGGCGGGAGATTTTGAGCCCCTGCTGCGCTCCCTGTTTCGGCTGGGCAATACCGTCGGTGCGCTGATCACCATGCCTCATAAAGTTCGTGCCACCCAATGCGTCGATGAGCTTTCACCGGCCGCCAGCATCGCCGGGGCCTGCAATGCGGTTCGTCTGGGGCCTCAGGGTCAGTTGCAAGGCGATCTCTTTGACGGGGAGGGCTTCGTGCGCGGCATTTTGCGCAAGGGGCTTGTGCTGAGCGGCAAGCGTGCCCTGGTGGTCGGCTGCGGCGGGGTGGGGTCCGCCATTGCGGCCAGTCTGGCCCAGGCCGGCGTGGCGGGTCTGGGGCTGTTTGATCTGCGAGCCCCATCGGCCCAGAGCCTGGGTGAGCGCCTGCAGCGGCATTACCCCCTGTTACAAGTGGAGGTGGGCCATCGGGACCCGGCTGGCTTTGAGTTGGTGGTCAATGCCACACCGCTGGGCATGAGCGAGGGCGATCCCTTGCCGGTGGATGTGGCGCGACTCTCCCCCCAGACCTTTGTCGGCGAGGTGGTCATGCGCGAGGAGATCACCGCCTTTCTGGCCGCGGCCCGTCAGCGCGGTTGTGCCATTCAGGTCGGCTCGGACATGTTGTTTGAGCAAATTCCCGCCTATCTCGAGTATTTTGATTTGCCCTCGGCCACGCCTGAGGAGCTGCGCGCGCTGGCTCGCCTTTAGCGAGACTTTGGCAGTTGCGCCCTCGCGGGTGGTGCTGGGCTAGACTTGGCGGGTGAGGCACTGGACTGATTCTCAGCGCGGCATTGTTTTTTTTGTCTTGGCCATGGCTTTTTTTGCCGCGCTGGACACCACGGTGAAATACGTCAGCGCGTTTGTGCCCATCGTCACCACGCTGTGGATGCGCTACGTTTTCCAGACCCTTATATCGGCCGGCATGCTCATGCCCTCGCGGGGGCGAACGATCTGGCGTGTAAAAAAACCGGGGCTGGTTTTTCTGCGCGGCGTGCTGATGACCGTTTCCAGCGGCGTGGCCTTCGTCAGCCTTAGCCTGATGGCAGTGGCAGAGTTTTCGGCCATCATGATGCTCACCCCGATGGCTTTGGCCCTGGTGTCGGCTTGGGCGCTCAAGGAGCGCATTGCCTGGCCTCTGTGGTGCTTGCTGGCCGGTGCTTTGGTAGGCGCTTTGATGGTGGTTCAGCCCGGCTCCAGCAACTGGGCCTGGGCGACTCTGCTGCCGGTTCTGCTCATTGTTTTGAACGTGGCCTATCAGCTTCTGACGGCCTACCTCGCCCCGGATGTCGAGGCGGGCGCCATGCATTTCTATTCGGGTCTTGTTTCCATGCTCCTGGTCAGTCTGGCTTTGCCCTGGGGGTGGCAGTGGCCACCTACCTGGGAGATCTGGGTCCTGGTTCTCTTGCTCAGCCTGTTCAGTGCCGTGGGGCATTACATGATGATCCTGGCCTATGGCCTGGCCAGTCCAGCCACCTTGTCCCCTTTCCTGTATTTCCAGCTGGCGTTTGCCACTCTCGGAGGATGGCTGGTTTTCTCCCACGCGCCCAATTACTGGGCCTGGCTGGGCATGGCCCTGATCGCTGTATGCGGTATCGCCAGCACCCGTCTGCCGGGTCCCCGTTCGCGGTTGCCGGCCGAGACGGAGCCGCAGCTTTGAACGGCCAGCCCCTTATCTCTTGAGCCACAGGTCATGGACAAGTTCAAGCAGATTCAATCCTTCGTCGCTGTCGCCACACGGGGCAGCCTGACAGCTGCTGCCCTGGCCGAAGGCGTAGCGCCGGCGATCATGGGGCGGCGGATCGACGCGCTGGAGTCTCGCTTGGGGGTCAAGCTGTTGGTACGCACCACCCGCCGAATCAGCTTGACGCACGAGGGCAGCGCCTTCCTGGAGGATTGCCAGCGCCTGCTGGCCGACCTCTCCAATGCCGAAGCCAGCGTGTCGGCCGGGGGTGTGAAAGCCAGCGGCCACCTGCGCGTCACCGCGCCTGCTGGCTTTGGCCGTCGGCACGTGGCCCCTTTGGTGGCCCGTTTTCGACTGCAGCATGGCGAGGTGACGCTCTCGCTCAATCTCAGTGACCGAGTGGTGGATCTGGCCGCTGAGGGATTCGATTGCGCGGTGCGGGTGGGTGACTTGCCCGACTCCTCCCTGGTCAGTGTCCGCCTGGCCGATAACCGTCGTCTGTGCGTCGCCACGCCGGCTTTTCTTGCGCGTCATGGGACGCCGCGGCATCCGTCGGACCTGTCGCGTTTTGACTGCCTCATGCTCTCCGGCGATGCCTCACAAGCGCGGGGCTGGGCTTTCCGTGTGGGTCAGGAGGTGCAGCACCTGCGACCCGGTGGCCCGATCGACTGCTCCGATGGTCAGGTGCTGCACGACTGGTGTCTGGCCGGCTATGGTATTGCCTGGCGCAGCACCTGGGAGGTGGAAGATGCGATCGCTAAGGGCACCTTGGTCGAGGTGCTTGAGGAATTCGCCGCTCCACCCAACGGCATCTACGCGGTGTTTCCGCAGCGCAAGCATCTGCCCCTGCGCTTGCGCTTGTGGATCGACTTTCTCAAACACCATTACGCCCGCCCACAATTTTGGCGCGAGAAGCGCTGAGTCGCAGGAGGCGCAGCAGGCCAGTCCATCAATGGACCGGCTGCGCGCCGGTAGACCGCGGAGGCACCACTTAGAATTTCCCCATGATTGCTGTCAAAGAAGAACTGCTGGCTGACTTGTCCGCCGAATTGGAGAGCCGATTGGCTGGATCGGGTGCCAGGGCTGCTTTCGAGACACCGAAGTCGGCGGCGCATGGCGACTTGGCGAGCAATGCGGCCCTGCAACTGGCCAAACCCTTGCAGGCCAATCCGCGCCAGCTGGCGCAGTCGCTGCGGGAGTCCTTGCTGTTGCGGCCGGCCTATCGGCAATGGGTCGATGCGATCGAGATCGCCGGACCGGGCTTCATCAACTTCAGGCTCAAGCCGGTGGCGCGTCAGCAGGTGGTTCGGGAAGTCCTGGCTGCGGCGCAGACCTTTGGCAATAGGCCTGTGCGGCGGCAGAAGGTCTTGGTTGAATTCGTGTCGGCCAACCCGACCGGTCCCTTGCACGTGGGGCATGGCCGACAGGCGGCGCTCGGTGACGCGATCTGCAATCTCCTGCAGACCCAAGGTTGGGATGTGTCGCGTGAGTTTTATTACAACGATGCGGGTGTGCAGATCCAGAACCTGGCTTTGAGCACCCAGGCCCGTGCCAGAGGCTTCAAGCCTGGCGATCCGCAGTGGCCCGAGTCGGCTTACAACGGTGAATACATCGCCGATATTGCTGCCGACTATCTGGCTCGCAGGACCGTTCGGTCCGACGACAGGCAGGTCACTGGCGAGGGTGATCCAGAAAATCTCGAGGCCATCCGTGAATTCGCGGTGGCCTACCTGCGCCATGAGCAAGACCTTGATCTCAAGGCCTTCGAGGTGCGCTTTGACCATTTCTACCTTGAATCGAGCCTGTACACCTCGGGGCGCGTGGAGCAGACGGTCCAGCGCCTGAAGGATGCAGGCAAGACGTATGAAAGCGAAGGTGCGCTGTGGCTGCGCTCGACCGATTACGGCGACGACAAGGACCGCGTGATGCGCAAGTCCGATGGCAGTTACACCTATTTTGTGCCCGATGTGGCCTACCACCTGGCCAAGTGGGAGCGCGGCTTTACCCGTGCCGTGAACATTCAGGGCATGGACCATCACGGCACCATCGCCCGCGTGCGGGCGGGCCTGCAGGCCGCAGATCTGGGCGTGGCCGCAGGCTATCCCGATTACGTGTTGCACACCATGGTGCGAGTGGTCCGCGGCGGGCAGGAGGTCAAGATCTCCAAGCGCGCGGGCAGTTATGTCACCTTGCGAGATCTGATTGAATGGACCAGCAAGGACGCGGTGCGGTTCTTTCTGCTCAGCCGCAAGCCCGACACCGAATATGTCTTTGATATCGACTTGGCTTTGGCGCACAACAACGAGAATCCGGTGTATTACGTGCAGTATGCGCATGCGCGCATCTGCTCGGTGCTGGCCGCCTGGGGTGGTGATCTGGTCGAGCTGCGCTCGGCCGATCTGTCCGCTTTGGATAGTCCGGCCGCGCAGGCCCTGATGCTCAAGCTGGCCCAGTATCCCGATATGCTGTCTTATGCGGCGCAAGACTTCGCGCCGCACGATGTCACTTTCTTTTTGCGCGAGCTGGCCGCCGCCTATCACAGCTACTACGATGCTGAGCGCATTTTGGTTGAAGATCAGAGCGTGAAGTTGGCTCGCCTTGCGCTGGTCGCCGCGACTGCGCAGGTGCTGCACAATGGGCTGGCGGTGCT
>JBEIHE010000029.1:0-26459 GCA_040381515.1 Polaromonas sp. | reverse complement strand
GGATGAAGAGGATGGCCACCAGGTAGTAGCGCACGTCGAACTTCATGCGTGCGTCCTCGAAGGCCTCGAAGCCGCACTCGTAGGGGGAATTTTTTTCGCTGTCCGGGCGATTGGGGCCGAGAAGTCTACCCAGAACCTGGGGAACGACGCCAACTGCGACCCCCACCAGAATGAACATCAGGACTGGAAGGTACTGGTCGAGATTCATTTTGTCGTGCTGCCTTGGACGCGCCCGTTCGCGCAAGACCCCGAGTCTGTCCTTTAGACCTGACCGGAGGCTTGCTCGCCCTCACAAAACGCGTTTACTGCCCATCTTTGGTGCGGACGGCGAGACTCGAACTCGCACAGCTTTCGCCACTACCCCCTCAAGATAGCGTGTCTACCAATTTCACCACGTCCGCTCTGCATGTACCCGGTTTGCGTTAACTTTCAGGGTCTGAGGAGGACCCTCGCAAAACTCACAGTAGTTTACTCCGAAAAGATCGATTTTCAGGAGGGCAGAAGCATGCGAGGCAGGGCTGGACTGGTGCTTGGCTCAGGCGGTCTTGGCCCCACGCGCTCGCACAAGAGCAGGCTCAAAACTACTTGGCCGGAATCTGGGCGGGCCCTGGCACTACAGGCGATGAGGACGGCGCCGGGACCTGTGCGGAGCTATCGGCCGCTGGGGACGGGGAAGCTCCAGGGATCTGCTGCGCGGCCGGAACGGGAGCGGCCTCCAGCACGCTCGAACTGCTCTTGGGCTGGGCGCTTCCAAAGTAGGCCAAGGCCAAGGTGCTGACGAAGAACACCACAGCCAGAGCCGATGTGGAGCGCGACAGAAAGTTGGCGCTGCCCGTCGCACCAAAAAGGCTGCCCGATGAACCGCCGCCAAAGGCGGCCCCCATGTCGGCACCCTTGCCATGCTGAATCAAGATCAGTCCAGTCATGACCAAGGCCGAAAGAATCTGCACGGCCAACAAAACGGTCAAAAGAATATCCATGGTCAACTCCTAAAACACCAAAGCCCCAATCAGCGCGCAGCGCCGATGATGGCCAAAAATTCAGAGACCTTCAAAGAAGCCCCACCAATAAGCCCGCCATCCACATCAGGCTGCGTCAACAAATCCGCCGCATTGGATGGATTCATACTGCCACCGTAAAGGATACGAATCCGATCCACATGGGCAACGGCCGCTGCCAGTTGCGCACGCAACACCGCATGAACCTGCTGGGCCTGTTCAGCGGTGGCAGTCTTGCCCGTGCCGATAGCCCAAACCGGCTCGTAGGCCACCACGATCTCGCTGGTGCACGGGCCATTGGCCTGAATCACCGCGGCCAACTGTCGCTTGACCACCTCAAAGGTCTGACCGGCCTCACGCTGGGCCAGCGTTTCGCCCACGCAGACGATGGGCGTGATGCCGCAAGCCAAGGCCTGCTTGGCCTTCTGAGCCACCCCTTCGTCGGTTTCGCCGTGATACTGCCGACGCTCGGAATGACCCACGATGACATAACGACAACCGAAGTCTCTGAGCATGGCCGCAGCCAATTCGCCGGTGTAGGCTCCAGCGGCATGCGCGGAGACATCCTGAGCACCCAAGGCGACCGCGCGCAGCGCGCCGAACTGCTCCGACAGGTCGCGAAACTGCGCCCAGTACGGGGCGGGGATGCAGAGGGCCACATCCGCGCCCGAAGCCGCATCCAGGCCCTGGGCCAATGCAGTGAGCAGGGCAGAGTTGGACGCCAGGGATCCATTCATCTTCCAGTTACCGGCAATCAACTGTCTCATCGTCGGCCTCACCAGGTCAACATGATCTTGCCGATGTGCTGGTTCGATTCCATCAACACGTGGGCACGGGCCGCATCGGCCGCCGCAAACGTGCTGTGGATCACCGGCACGATCCGTCCCGCCTCAAGGTGAGGCCAGACCTGCGTCTGCAGACTTTGCGCAATGGCCGTCTTGAAGGCCACACTGCGCGGCCGCAAAGTCGACCCGGTCAGGGTGAGGCGGCGACGCAGGATTTGTCCGACATTGATCTCGGCTTTAACACCGCCCTGCACCGCAATCACGGCCAGGCGGCCATCGTCGGCCAGACAATCGATTTCACGCGGGATGTAAGAACCGGCCACCATGTCAAGGATCACATTGGCGCCGCGTCCCTCGGTCAGCCGAAGCACTTCGGTGGAAAAGTCCTGGGTTTTATAGACGATAGCATGGTCGGCGCCCAGATCGGTACAGGCTTGGGCCTTCTCCGGACTACCGACCGTCACAATGACCCGGGCACCAAAGACCTTGGCCATCTGGATCGCAGTCACGCCGATACCGCTGGATCCGCCCTGCACCAACAAGGTTTCCCCCGGCTGCAGCTTGCACCGGTCAAAGACGTTGCTCCAAACGGTGAAAAAAGTCTCAGGCAAAGAGGCCGCCTGCACGTCGGTCCAGCCGCGCGGCACCGGAAGACACTGCCCGATGGGGGCGGCACACAACTGGGCATAGCCGCCGCCAGCCACCAGGGCGCACACACGTTGGCCGATGGACCACCCTCGCGCAGCCATCGCCTGGGCATCACCATCGACGATTTCGCCGGCAACCTCCAGACCGGGAATGTCTGAGGCTCCGGGCGGCACCGGGTAATTGCCAGTGCGCTGCAACACATCTGGCCGGTTCACGCCACTGGCGCCGACGCGAATCAGCACCTCGCCCGCCCCGGCCTGAGCATCGGGGCGGTCGACCAGGCGCAGCACTTCGGGCGCGCCGGGAGCGGAGATCTCGACAGCTTTCATCAGGACGTTCCTGTCACTTTCGATCAAGAAACCGGATCACAGATCCGGCGGCCATCAGACCTGCGCCGGCCTCTCGATCAAGGCCTTCATCGAAAGCTTGACGCGACCCTTTTCGTCGGTCTCAAGCACTTTGACCCGCACCACTTGCCCTTCGGCCAAGTAGTCGGTGACCTTCTCAACCCGCTCATGCGCAATCTGGCTGATATGGAGCAGGCCGTCCTTGCCGGGCAGCAGGTTGACCAGGGCACCAAAGTCCAGGATCTTGGTGATCGGGCCTTCGTAGACCTTGCCAATTTCCACCTCAGCAGTGATCTCCTCGATGCGCCGCTTGGCCTCATCGGCCTTGGCGCCATCGGTAGCCGCGATGGTGATCGTGCCATCTTCACCGATGTCGATCTGCGTACCGGTCTCCTCGGTCAGCGCACGGATGGTGGCACCACCCTTGCCAATGACATCGCGGATCTTCTCGGGGTTGATCTTCATGGTGTAGAGCTTGGGGGCGAAGCTCGAGACTTCAGTCTTGGCCTGTCCCATGGCATCCTGCATCTTGCCCAGGATGTGCATGCGCGCTTCCTTGGCCTGGGCCAGCGCCACCTGCATGATCTCTTTGGTGATGCCCTGGATCTTGATGTCCATCTGAAGCGCGGTGATGCCGTTCGTGGTCCCGGCCACCTTGAAATCCATGTCACCGAGGTGGTCCTCGTCGCCCAGGATGTCAGTGAGCACCGCGAAGCGGTTGTCTTCCTTGATCAAGCCCATGGCAATACCGGCCACGTGGGCTTTGAGCGGCACGCCGGCGTCCATCAGTGAAAGGCAGCCGCCGCAAACCGATGCCATCGAGGAAGATCCGTTGGACTCGGTGATCTCGGAGACCACGCGCATGGTGTAGGGAAACTCTTCCTTGGTCGGCAATACGGCCACCAAGGCCCGCTTGGCCAAGCGGCCATGGCCGATCTCGCGTCGCTTGGGGCTGCCCACGCGGCCCGTCTCGCCAGTGGCAAAGGGCGGCATGTTGTAGTGCAGCATGAAGCGGTCTTCGTAGTCACCCGAAAGTGCATCGATGCGCTGCGCATCCCGCTCGGTACCCAGCGTGGCCACCACCAGCGCCTGCGTCTCGCCACGGGTGAACAGGGCCGAGCCGTGGGTGCGCGGCAGTACGGAATTGCGAATCTCAATGGGGCGCACGGTGCGAGTGTCACGGCCATCGATGCGAGGCTCACCGGCCAGAATCTGGCTGCGTACGATCTTGGCCTCAATTTCGAACAGCAGGCCATCGACCTTGACTGAATCGAAGGCCATGCCCGCTGCAGCCAAGGCCTCTTTGGTCTCGGTGTAGGCCACGCGGCACGCCTGGGTGCGGGCCTGCTTGCTGCGGATCTGATAGGCCGCCTGCAACTTGGCCTGTGCCACCTCGTTGACCTTGGCAATCAGAGGCTCGTCCTTGGCGGGCGCCTGCCAGCTCCAGGCCGGCTTGCCCGCATCACGGACCAATTGATGGATGGCCTCGATGGCGACCTTGCCTTGATCATGGCCGAAAACCACAGCGCCAAGCATCAGTTCTTCAGACAACTGCTGCGCCTCGGATTCAACCATCAGCACAGCCGCCTCGGTGCCAGCTACCACCAAATCCATCTGGGACTGCGCCAACTGGTCCTTGCTTGGATTGAGCACATACTGACCATCCACGTAGCCCACGCGTGCGGCACCAATGGGGCCGTTGAAGGGGATGCCGGAAATCGCCAGCGCTGCGCTGGAGGCGATCATGGCCGGAATATCACCCTCCACCTGGGGGTTGAGCGAGAGCACATGCACCACCACCTGCACTTCATTGAAGAAACCGTCGGGAAACAACGGGCGGATCGGCCGGTCGATCAGGCGCGAGGTCAGGGTTTCGAACTCGCTGGGCCGGCCCTCGCGCTTGAAGAAGCTGCCCGGGATCTTTCCAGCCGCATAGGTTTTCTCGATGTAATCAACCGTCAGGGGGAAAAAGTCCTGCCCCGGCTTGGCCTCGTCCTTGGCCACGACCGTGGCCAGCACCACCGTCCCGTCCATGTCGAGAAGCACCGCACCGGTGGACTGCCTGGCGATCTCGCCCGTCTCCAAGGTCACTTTGTGCTGACCCCATTGGAACGTCTTGGTGACCTTATTGAAAATGCTCATGTTCTAACTCCGTAAAAGCGGGGGCATGAGGCTGCCCCAAAAGCCCGAAGCCCGGCTGACTGAACACGATGCCATTCCAGAAGCAACCGGGGCGGTGGCTTTTGGAATGACACAGCGCGTGTTCGATGGACCTTGCTCCGAAGTAAAAAGCGCCTGAGCCAGCGAACCAACCCAGGCGCCTTCAATCTGTCTTGCCTCGCTTACTTGCGCAGGCCCAGCTTGGAAATCAAGGCCGAGTAGCGGTCTGCGTCCTTGGCCTTGAGATAGTCGAGAAGCTTGCGGCGACGGCTGACCATCCGCAGAAGGCCACGGCGGCCGTGGTGGTCCTTGCTGTGAGTCTTGAAGTGCGGCGTGAGTTCGTTGATGCGACCGGTGAGCAGCGCAACCTGCACCTCCGGGCTACCGGTGTCGGTAGCAGAACGGGCGTTGGCCGCGACAATTTCGGCCTTTGAAAGCTTGGCGATCATGTGAATTCCTTGACTTGCGAACGCCCCAGTAAGAAAACCGGAGCGCCGTGCGGATTGAACCTATTTTCTGAACGTTTCCAGAAAACCAGCCATTATAGCTGCATCCAGCGCTGCAAGCGCCCCACCCCATCGCGCAAGCGCTGCAGGTCCGCACTGGCAAAACACCAGCGCAGCCATCCTTGCATTTCGGGCCGCGAGCTGTCGTGAAACGCCTGTCCAGGTGCCAGACCAAGGCCGGCCTCCTGAACCAAGCGTCGGGCCAGCTGCAGACTGTCTGTATGGGCGGGCAGGCGCAGAAAGGCGTAAAGACCGCCGGGAGCAGGCGCCACTTCGATACCCGGCAGAGCCTGGAGCAAGGGCAACAAGGTATCGCGGCATTGGCGCAAATGGCTGACCACCTGGGGGGTGATTTCACCGGCATGATCCAAAGCGGCCAAGCCCGCCCTTTGAACAAACACCGGGGCGCAGGAAGTATTGAATTCCAGCAATTTGCCCACCGAAGAGGTCAGGCAGCTGGGGAGCGTGAGCCATCCCAAGCGCCAGCCGGTCATCAGGAAGCTTTTGGAGAAACTATTGACCACCACCAAGCGGTCTTGCGCGGTGGCCAGATCCAGAAAACTGGGCGCACCCACCCGGTCTGGATCGTCGAAAAACAGGCGCTCGTAAACCTCGTCCGCCACGATCCACAAACCGGTTCGGCGCGCATGCTCCAGGATCTGGACCTGTTCAGCCCGGCTGAGCGTCCATCCGGTTGGGTTGTTGGGCGAGTTGACCACCAGCGCTTTGGTACCTGGACGCAAGGCGTCGATCAATTCATTCATGTCGAGCGACCAAGCGCCGGCCCGGGGCCGCAGGCTGACGGTGTGCACCTGAGCCCCCATGACCCGGGGTTGCGCCACCAGGTTGGGCCAGACCGGGGTCACCACCACTACCCGATCCCCCGCATCGACCAGGGCCTGAGCGCTGACCATCAACCCGTTGACGCCGCCTGAGGTGACGGCGATCCGGTCGGCCGTCACCGCCTCGGCGCCAGGGGCGCGCAGACCAGTGCTGTAAACCGCCAGCGCCTCGCGCAAGGCCGGCAGCCCCAGGTTGTGGCTGTAGAAGGTCTCGCCGGCCGCCAGCGAGGCAGATGCCGCCTCCCGAATCACCGCCGGCGTGACTTCATCGCTCTCGCCAAACCAGAACTTGAGCACATCAGGGCGGTCGAGAGCCGCATTGGCCACCACCCGGATCAAGGACTCCTGCAATTCATCAATCACCTGTCTCATGGCCCTACCTCGACGGTCTTTCCATCTTGCAACTGTGGACCTGCTCCGACTGCTCGGCCGTCAGGGTCTTGATGACCCGAAAGCCATAGCCCGAGCCCTCGGCATCGAAGCGCACCCCGGGGCTGCCCTGCCTGTCCATAAGCACGACCCGCAAAGGCTGCTGGAACTGGTGATCGGCCGCACGCATGCGGCCGGTGTGGCCGGCTAAACCAACCTCCGCGCGCTCGAGCTGCTGGGCCACCGCCATCGCCTCCAGACTCTGCGCCTTCTCGATGGACTGTGCCAGAGCCTCCATCATCAACTGCATGCGCATGTGAATGTAATCGTCTTGCGGCTTAGGGAAACGCTGACGGAAACTCTGATAGAACGTCTGCGCAGCATCGCCCGGCACATTGGCAAACCACTCGGCCACGGCCACCACCTTGCCCACTCCAGCCTCGGCCAGTACGCCCGGTACGCCCAATGCATTGCCGTAGAAGGTGTAGAACTTGCCATCAAAACCCACATCACGCGCGGCCCGCACCAGCAAGGTCAGGTCAGATCCGAAGTTGCCGGTCAACACCGCCTGCGCGCCGCTGGTCTTGATCTTGGTCGCATAAGGGATAAAGTCCTTCACACGACCCAAGGGGTGCAATTCGTCACCCACGATCTGCACATCGGGACGGACCAGAGCCAGTTGCCGGCGTCCCTCGCGCAAGACCGCTTGGCCAAAACTGTAATCCTGCCCGATCAAGTAGACCTTTTGCACCGATTTGTCTTCGCGCAGAACCTGCATCAGGGCCGCCATCCGCATGTCGGCATGGGCATCGAAGCGGAAATGCCAGAAGCTGCAGCGTTCGTTGGTCAACACCGGATCGACCGCCGCGTAGTTCAAAAAGATCACCCGCTTGCCCGGTTCACGCTCGTTGTGCTTTCCGATGGCATCAATCAGGGCCGCAGCCACCGCCGACGAGTTACCCTGCATCACGATGCGGATGCCATCATCGATGGCCGAACGAAGGGCCGCGAGGGCTTCCTCCACCTGCCCCTTGCTGTCGTAGCGAACCATCTGCAAAGGCCGCGGACCCGAAGGCAGCTTGACCCCGCCGCGGGCATTGACCCGCTCGGTCGCCCAAACCAGATTTCGCAAGGCAGCCTCTCCTCCGGCCGCCAGTGGCCCGGACAAGGTTTCAATCATGGCCACCCGAATCGGAACCTGCGCCCAGGACAAGCCCGAAATCAGGGTCAGACCCAAACCCAGAACGCAGCGTCGCACAAGCCCAAGCATCAAGGCCTCCCGAACATCAAGAATTCAACTCGGCCAGGCTCCAGCGCGGCCGAACATCAAAGGCGTAGCCAGTGCCACGATCGCACAGGCCCGCCTGCAGTCGCATGCCGGCCGCCAGCGCAATCATCGCCCCGTTGTCGGTGCAAAGACTCAGATCCGGGTAGTGCAAGCTCACCCCCCTATCGGCGCAAGCCCGGCCCAGCCGCTGCCTGAGCAAGCGGTTGGCGCCCACCCCCCCGGCCACCACCAAACGCCCAAGACCGGTCTGATCGAGAGCAGCCAGACTTTTTGCCACCAGCACATCGACGATGGCCGCCTGTGTCGAAGCGGCCAGATCGGCGCGATGCGCCTGCACCTGCGGGCCCAACTTCTGCACCTGGGTCAGCACAGCCGTTTTCAACCCCGCAAAGGAGAAGTCCAGATCGCCGCTGTGAAGCAGGGGCCGCGGCAGTTTGAAAGCGCGCTCATCACCCTCGAGGGCCAATGCCGCCAAATGAGGTCCTCCCGGATAAGGCAAACCCAGCAGCTTGGCCGACTTATCAAAGGCCTCGCCCGCGGCATCGTCAATCGTTTCGCCGAGCAGCTGGTAATGGCCCACGCCCAGGACCTGCATCAGCTGGGTATGACCGCCAGAGACCAGCAGCGCAACAAACGGAAATTGCGGGGGATCCTCCCCAAGGAAAGGCGAGAGAAGATGGCCTTCGAGATGGTGGATCCCCAGAGCGGGACGATCCAGCGAGGCGGCTAGCGCGCAAGCCAGACCCGCTCCGACCAAAAGGGCACCGGCCAAACCAGGTCCGCGGGTGTAGGCCACCCAGTCGACTTGATCTAGGCCAAGGCCTGTTTGAGCCATGGTCTGCCTCAACAGCGGCAGCAGACGACGGAGGTGATCCCGGCTGGCCAACTCGGGCACGACGCCGCCGTAAGCCTGGTGCAGATCAATCTGGCTGTAGAGCGCCTGACCCAGCAACACCGGAATGCCCGATGGGCCGGCATCAACCAAGGCCACACCGGTCTCGTCGCAACTCGTTTCAATACCCAGCACCCGCATGGGGCGCGAGTTTACGAGAGCGATCGCCGCACAAGCACTGAACACACGGCCCTGGTGGGTTCAAACGGGTTCAAACACCGCTTGAACTGACCGTGCCCAGCGCCGCCACGACCCCCTGATTGGCGAGGGCATCCGCCCGATCATTGCCCGGATCACCGGAGTGTCCCCGGACCCAGCGCCAGTCAATTCGATGGTCACCAGAGGTCACTAAGGCATCGAGTTGCTGCCAGAGATCGATGTTCTTGACGGGCGATTTGCCGGCGGTGCGCCAACCGCGCGCCTTCCAGCCTGCAATCCACTCCGTGATGCCCTTGCGGACATACTCGCTGTCGAGATGGATCACGACGTGACAGGGCCGATTGAGCGCCGAAAGGGCCTGAATCACTGCCATGATTTCCATGCGGTTGTTGGTGGTGTGCCGTTCGCCGCCAAACAACTCCTTGCGAGAGGCCCCGCTTTGCAGCAGCACGCCCCACCCCCCCGGACCGGGATTGCCCTTGCAGGCACCGTCGGTGTAGATCGTTACGCAGGGAAGAGGTCGGACGGACACCGGGTAATCGCAGGAAAACAATGGCTATGGACTCGGCGGGAGGTTAACAGAACCGCCTCACCCCTGAGCTCGCTCCTGGCCCTTTGCCCGTTCCACACCATGGACGGAACCCGCCGAGGCTGCTGCCTCGGCCACAGCCAATGGGCGACGCCTGACCACAGCGGCCCCAGCGCCGGCCTTTGCGCGAGGGCGGCGCCAGGCCGGTTCAATTAGACGCACCGCAGGCACCCGCTTGATAGCCACCACAAAATAGGCTGCGCCGAAGATCGGCCACCAGCGCGGCCCCAGAACATCCATCCACGCAAATCGACCCAGCCATCGCGTATCGGCCAGGGCCGGCCGGTAGACACCGAAACGGGCTGACTCGACCTCAAAGCCGAGCAGACGCAGCCACTCGCGCAGCCGCCAATGCGCAATGAACTCACCCGAATCCGGCAGGAACAGCTCGCCCAGACCCAAACGGCGCAACCAACGCATGCGGCGCTGACTGAGCCCCCAGAGGCTGGCGGGGTTGAGGCCACTGATCACCACGCGCCCCTCTGGAACCAGAACCCGCTCGGCCTCTCTCAATGCGAAATGGGGATCGTCACTAAACTCCAGGGTGTGCGGCATCACCAACAAATCCAGACTGCAGTCGGCAAAAGGCAGAGCCGCCGAATGCAGGACCACATCGGGCGCCCGATCCATGTCACCCCGATCAGAAGAGGCCGACTGGCCCAAGTCGTCACGGCCGTCCGATGCCTCAAGGTCGGATCCCACCGCTCGCCACTGGTGGGGCATTCGGTTACTGCGCAAGGCAGGCACCTGAGGCAAGCCCAATTGCAAGGCATGGAACCCAAAAAGGTCCGGCAGCGACTCATCGAACTGCCGCTGTTCCCAAGCAAGCAGATAGCGGCCTGGCACCGTCTCGAACCACTTGGACAGACCGTTCTTATGGGAAGTCATGGATCTTTGATGGTTGCAGGCCGGTTCGCGAAAACGAGAAAGTCCAGCGCAGGAAAGAACACAAGAATCCAGACTCCAAATGGGCTCGACTGCATTCGTGCCGACAGCGCCAAACATTCTAGACAGAGCCTCGCAGCCCGGGTGCACAATTCGGATATCGGCTGCACGGCCTCTTCATCCTTCAATCATGAGACTGCGGGCCCCACAAACGACGTCTGATAACCGCCTGAGTATCCACATGATGCGCACACTGTCATTGAGTCTGTTCGCTGCGTTGATCACAGGATGCGCCAGTACGGTCGCCCCACCGGCGCCAGTTGTGCAGCTCAATTCCACGCAGGAGTCCCGGCCACCACAGCCGGCCGTGAGCCAGGCGCCGCCCCTGGGAGCCCCGCCCCCGTCGGTAGGGTCAGCGGCAGCCGCTGGCTCAACACCGGCAGCGCCCGTGAGCACCACCGCGGCTGCCGTGAAGTCAGCCCCGCCGGTTCCCAATGAAACTCCAGCAGGATCGAATGCGGCACCGGCGCGAGAGCGGTCCACGGCTGCACCCGCAATCGACCCGGGCAAAACCACGCCAGCCCCCACCACCTCACCCTCTCCCGCGGCCAGCGCATCATCCGCACCCGTCACCGCACCCGTCACCGCACCCGTCACCGCATCACTGGGCACACCCGCGGCCGCACCGGCCGCAACCGCGCCAATTCAAACCGCAGCAGCGCCAGCACCTGAAATCCGAGTTGAATCGCTCGCACCACAGACCGATGGCGCAAGCGCTAGGCCTCTCCCGGCAGCCCTCGTGGTCGACCCCAAGACCCCGCTGGTCGCCGCGGAGGCTACAACGGGTGCCGCGACTTTGCCCCCGGCCCAAGTACCCACAGACCTCTGGATGCGTATACGACGCGGCTTTGCCATGCCGGACCTCACCGTCGACTTGGTCAAGCAGCAAGAGCGCATGTACACGGTCAGGCCTGAATATCTTGAGCGCATGGTCGAGCGATCGCGCAAGTACCTGTTTCACATCGTCGAAGAGCTCGAACTTCGAAAGATGCCAACCGAACTGGCACTGCTGCCCTTCGTGGAATCAGCCTTCAACCCCCAGGCCGTCTCCATCGCCAAGGCCGCGGGCATCTGGCAATTCATGCCTGCCACCGGGCGCCACTTTGACCTCAAGCAAAACATCTTCAGAGATGATCGCCGTGATGTCATGGCCTCCACCCGAGCAGCACTGGACTATTTGCAGAGACTCCACGGCATGTTTGGTGACTGGCACCTCGCCTTGGCCTCCTACAACTGGGGCGAGGGCAGCGTGGGCCGAGCCATTGCACGCAATCGGCGCATGGGCTTGGGCACCCGCTATCAAGACCTTCGCATGCCAGATGAGACGCGCTACTACGTGCCGCGCCTGCAGGCCCTGAAAAACATCGTGGCGTCCCCTGGCAACTTCAACGTAGAGCTGCCCCTGATACCGAACCACCCTTATTTCCAGGATGTCGAGATAAAGCGGGACATCGATGTCACCCTAGCCGCTCGCTTGGCAGATGTCAAACTCGAAGACTTCAGGGCACTGAACCCATCGGCCAACAGGCCCATCATTCTGGCCGCCGGAACCGGAAAGATCCTGTTGCCTTGGGACAATGCCGAGGTCTTCAAGCGCAATCTTCAGGCGCACAGCGAGGGACGACTGGCCAGCTGGACCGCCTGGACGGTGCCGACCAATATGAGCGTCTCGGAGGCAGCCAAACGGTCAGGCATGACCGAATCGGAACTGCGCTCGGTCAACAGCATTCCCCCTCGCATGCTGATTAGGGCCGGGTCCACTCTGGTCGTGCCCAGAGCGCCCCATATTCAGGCCGATGTCTCGGATCATCTGGCCGACAACGGAAGTCTGTCGCTGGCCCCCGAAGTGTCACTGCGAAAAACCACCGTCAAAGCCCGCAAGGGCGACACCGTCACCCTGATCGCCAGACGACACAAGGTCAGCCCCGAAAGCTTGGCCGAGTGGAACAAGGTGGGCGCGAATGCGGGCTTCAGGGCCGGTGACGCAGTGGTTCTCTATTTACCAGCCCGAGCATCGGCCAATCCGCCCCGGGGCAAGGCCAGTCCGCAGCAGACTCAGCGAAAGCCTGCTCCCCAAAAGAGAAACAACAGCGCCGCCCCTGCCAAAAAAGGCAGCGAGAAGCGATAGACGCAGACTCCCGCAGCGAAATCGCCCGCTTCAGGCGCGATACCGAGCCTTGGAACGGCGAACAAAATCGTTCGTGAAGGTCCTGCTGGGCAAGATGCGGTCCGCAGGCAGTCCCGGCTGCAGTTGCGCAACCGCGCGAAGGGCAATACGCCCCGCGTCCACCGGCATCAGCCCGTCGGGGGAAATCGACTCGCGGATCTTGAGGAAAGACGCCAGGTACAAGGCCCGGTCCCCCTGGAAGTAGGGATCGGGAACGGACTTGATCAAATCGCCAGGCCCGGCCGTCTGCAACCACTTGAGGCCATGTACCAGACCATCGCTGATGGCCTGGCAGGTCAGAGGATTTTTTTGCAGGAAATCGGCCGAGGCATACAAGCAGGCTGATGGCAGCAGGCCCCCCAGCAGATCGACCGTGCCCTTGACCGTACGGGTGTCCGCCACGATCTTGACCTCACCTCTTTGCTCGAGCATGGTCATGACCGGATCAAAGTGGCTAAGCGCATCAATCGCGCCGGAGCGAAAAGCGGCAAGCGCCGAGGTGCTGGGTCCCACCTCGATCAGACTGACCTGATCTGGACGCAGATCAGACCGGCCCAACAACTGCATGACCACCAGCGCGTCGACCGATCCGCCCTGCGCCAAGCCGATCCGTTTGCCCTTGAGTTCGCCCAGATGGTTCAGGCCACCGGGCAAGTTACGGGCGGAGACACCAAAAACCACCTGAGGCGTGCGCGTCTCCACCGCGAACGACTGATGGACCAAACCACGGGCCTGCAGCAGCAAGGTGTGCTGGTAGGGGCCGCTGCAGACATCGAACCCACCGTCAAGCATCAACTGGAGGGCGCGGGCTGGCGTTCCGGCATCGGTAATCTCAACCGTCAAACCCTCCTGCCGAAAAAAACCGAGTTGGTCCGCCACGGTCAATGGCAGATGCTGGAAGCCGAACTTGCCACCGACCACCATCTGAACCTTGTTCTTCTCCAGGCGCGGCACAGACGCGAGCGCGGGAGCGCAGGAGCTCGCGGCGGCCACGGCGGCCATGGTTACAAGTGCACGGCGTCTGAACAAGGAAAGCCCCATCACAGCCTCTATCCAGAGGAGGCTCAGGGCAAGGATAGTGGGCCACCGGCAGACCCGCATCAGGATCATCCCGTGCGGGTTTTCACCCAATCGAGGCGCCCGGGATCAAGCCGCCGGGCAAACAGTTCGGTCAACGAAAGCCGAGGAACAAAATCGCCACGTTCACAAGGAAGGCCAGGGACCACATCACGCTGCGCAGCCCTGCCCGGTCAATCAGGTAGCAGTAGATGTAGAGCACTCGCAGCAGGACGAACGTGACCGCAAGCAGATCCAGAATGAGCGCGGGGGCCTGTAAATGCTGGGCCGCAAGGACCGCCGCAAAAAAGAAAGGCAGCGCCTCGAAGCTGTTGGCCTGAGCAGAGTTGGCGCGGGCCCGCCAACTGCTCTGGCGCGCCAACCACGCCCTCGGGTCGCTGTTGTCATATCCGCCCTCACGGGGCGAAATCGTCATCATGCCGGACTTGGCGATGCCCGCACAAACGATAGGCAGCAAAGCGGCCAGAAAAATACACCAGTGAGCCAGACTGAAGCTTGGGAGATCCATACGAATATCTGCGAGGGACGATCAGCGCCGATCCACCAGCGCATGAGCGATAGTACCCAGATCGACATATTCGAGTTCGCTGCCCGCCGGAACCCCACGGGCCAGCCGGGTTACCTTCACGCCCAGGCCTTTAAGCCCCTGGGCGATGACATGTGCAGTCGCTTCGCCCTCGGCAGTGAAATTGGTCGCCAGAATCACTTCATCGATTCGATCGGCACCACCAGGCTCCGGCTCAGCCACTCTAGGGGCGAGGCGGTTGAACAAGCTCTGCAGACCGATCTCATGCGGCCCGACTCCGTCAAGGGGACTGAGTTTGCCCATGAGCACGAAGTACAGGCCACGGTAGGCCTGCGTGCGCTCCATGGCCGCCAGATCAGCAGGCGTCTCCACCACACACAACTTGCTTCGATCCCGTCGGGCGTCGCTACAAACCGCACAGACGTCCTGTTCCGTCCAGGTATTGCAAACCCGACAATGCTTGACCTGTTCGACCGCCCGCTGCAAACACTGCGCCAATTGAAGGGCGCCAGGGCGATCATGCTGAAGCAGGTGAAAGGCCATGCGGGCGGCCGACTTTTGACCGACGCCAATCAAACGACCCAGCGCCTGTATCAAGTCCTGGAGGACGCGCTCCTCAGCCACGAGCCCCCGCCAATGCAGTGGTCATCCCGGGTGCCAATCAAAAAGGCAGCTTCATGCCGCCAGGCAAACCGGGCATGCCGGCGGTCAACCGGCCCATCTTTTCCTGGCTGGTGTCTTCTGCCTTGCGCCAGGCTGCGTTAAAGGCCGCAGCCACCAGATCCTCGAGCATGTCCTTGTCATCGGCCAGCAAGCTCGGATCTATCTGGACACGTCGCACTTCATGCTTACAGGTCATGGTGACCTTGACCAGACCAGAACCCGACTCGCCCGTGACCTCCAGCTGACCCAATTCATCCTGGGCCTTCTTGAGGTTGTCCTGCATGGCCTGAGCCTGCTTCATCAGCCCAGCCAATTGTCCCTTGTTGAACATCTTGAAATCCTTGAAAAAACGACCGCCACTCTCGAGATGGGGCGAAGGAAATCGCTCGCCGGGTCAGATCATACGATCTGACCCGTGTCGGACGTCCAAGGCTTGACGCTGCCGGCAATGATGCGGGCATCCCAACGCGCCAACATCTCCTGCACGAAGGGGTCCGTCTCTATGATTTTCTCGGCGCGCTGCTGACGCTCGGCTTGAGCCGACGCTCGACGCATTGCCTCGCAGTCCACAACCGAACCCAGTTCAATCTGGAGTCGTTGAGGCCCGGGCGGATTGAGGCTCTGCAGAGCCCGTAAAAGCTGATCCGTTGCGCCCTCGTGCATCAGGGATTGGCGCTCCACACGCAAAGTCCAAACCGAGCCGTCGCAGACGACCCCCTCCGAGTGGAGGGCCAACTCACGGCCCAAACCACTGAGCTGATCGGCAGACAAGAGTCGACGAACCTGCTCGACCCATTGACTGCGAACCAGGTCAGCCGAATCGCAATTGCTCTGATCTTTGACAACCGCAGTCTGAGCGCCCTGCGGCCCGCTCGCTAGCGGCGGCACCTCCCTCGGGGCAGGCTCAGGCTTTTTTGCAGGCGCGACGGCACCCCCCTGAGCGCCCGACTTGAAGGGCAACAAGCGAAGCAGCACCATCGTCAGCGCCGCATACTCGTCTGGCGCCAAAGACAACTCTGTGCGCCCGTGCAGGCACAGGCTGTAGAGCAGCTGCGTCTCATCGGGAGGCAAGTCCCTTGCCAATGCAGCGATCTGGGGAAACTCAGGATCTGCCGCATCGAGTCCAGGAACCGCCTGAATCGCTGCCATGCGCTGCAGAACCCGGCTCATCTCCTCCAACGTAGAGTCGGCGCTGTAGCCTTCCAAACGCAGCCGATCACAAATCTCCAGTACCCGACGCCCGTCGGCGCGAGCCAGCGCGTCGATCAACTGATGCACATGTTCGCGCTCGACCGCTCCGAGCATCTGACGCACTACCGATTCAGCCAGTCTCCCAGCACCAAAGGCAATCGCCTGATCGGTCAGGGAGAGTGCGTCTCGCATGGAGCCACGCGCGGCCCGCGCGAGCAGACTCAAGGCGCCCTGCTCAAACTCGACCCCCTCTTGCCCAAGCACCCGGACCAAATGCTCCGCAATCGTCTCTGGAGCCATCGGCCGCAAATTGAACTGCAAGCAGCGCGACAGCACCGTGGGGGGCACTTTCTGGGGATCGGTGGTGGCCAGGACGAACTTCAGGTACTCCGGCGGCTCCTCCAGCGTCTTGAGCATGGAATTGAAAGCCGTATGGGTGAGCATGTGCACTTCATCGATCATGAAGACCTTGAACCGCCCTACTACCGGCTTGTAGACTGCCTGCTCAAGCAGCTGCGCAATCTCGTCGACTCCCCGGTTGGACGCCGCATCGAGCTCGGTGTAGTCCACAAAGCGCCCGGCATCAATATCCTGGCAAGCCGGGCAACGACCGCAAGGCTCGGCGGTGATGCCTCCGAGCCCATCGGCCCCCATGCAGTTGAGCGACTTGGCCAAAATCCGCGAGACCGTTGTCTTCCCAACGCCCCGGGTCCCGGTAAACAGGTAAGCGTGGTGCAGCCTCTGGCTCTGCAAGGCATTGACCAAGGCTTGAACCACATGCGTCTGACCCACCATCTGCGAGAAATTTCCGGGACGGTATTTGCGGGCCAGCACAAGGTAGGACATCGGCGCATTCTAAGGTGGGCCTTGCCAAGAGTCAGGTCGGCATGTCCCGGCCCAAAACCTTGTGGAAACAAGTGCTCACCACAAAGGGGGCCCACAGCGCCCGCAAACTTCGTGGGCGTCCCCGCGCGCACCTACAATGCTCCTTGACGGGCCTTCCCGCATGGCTAAGCAGCCAACCGGGTCAGGTGGGGAACCAAGCAGCCCTAACTGTGGCGTCAGTGCCGGGGTCAGGCTCGTCAACTCCCCCTTTTGACTGGGCGGCTCATCCGCGGCACGCCTTGCGGGAGTTGCGAAAATAGCGTCAAACGTCCTGGGGCAAATCGATCAGTCGCCCCTGCGCGGTCAGAAAAACCGCCCGTACTGGCTGCCCCGGGTTCAAGGCCTCTACCGCCCGGACATAAGTGCGCAATTGCTGCGCCAACGCGGGTTGATCTTGCGGACTGGCATGCGACTTGAAGTCGACCACCCACCAAGTCCCGTCCCGGTCCTGAACCAGACGATCGATTCTCTGCAAGCGCCCCTGGTAAATGAGTTCTACCTCGTTGCCCTGCCAGGTCAAGCGGTCGCCGTGCCACAACCAGGCGCCCTCGCCGATGAGGATGCGACGTGCTGCCTCGGCCGCTTGCAGGCACTGCGACTGATCCAGCCCAAACTGCCGCCGCACCGCATCCATCTGCGGCTCGCCCGCGCGCCCCCACTCGAGCAAACAGTGCATGGCCTGACCGATCAATGCACGCGCCTGCAGATCCGGATCGGCTGGACTGGGCGGCTCAGGCGTCTGCGGCGATGCGGGCACTGGCGGCAATTCTGCAAGCATGAAGGTCATCGCAGCAGACCCTCCTCGACGATCCGCGAGCTCATTGGGCAGCAGCGCCTGCGCCACATGGGGCGAGAGCCTCTTCCAAAGTGATAGGCTGCTGTCACGGGAGGGCTCACAAGAGGAAAGAGCCAGTGTCCGACAGGCCCGGGTCATCGCCACATACATGAGGTTGAGCTCTTCCCGATCCTGCGCCGACATTTCCTCCTGGAGCAAGTCACGACCACACAAGGGGGGGCGACTCTCACTGATCAGAAAAACGAAGCGAGTGGGGTGAATCTGCTCACTGGGCCACTGAATCAGAAGGCCCATCGATTCGGCTCTCCGGTTGGGTGCATCGGCATTGAGGATCAGCACCGTATCAGCCTCCAGCCCTTTGGCCGAGTGAATAGTCAGCAGACGCACGGCCTGCCCGCTAGAGACGGCGGGCGCTCTGATCCGGCCGGCCCTGAAGGCACGCACCAGCCCATAGGCGGTCAAATAACGCCCGCCCTCGACTGCCATGGACTGCGTGAGCAAAGCCTGCAACCGAGCCAGGATGGCATTGCGCTGCAGAGGCGGGGCCGCCCGCGCATACCTGGCCCGTACATCGACATCCTCAAAGATGGCTTGTAAGGCGTCATGGGGAGGCAGTCGGCGAACCCAGGTTTGCCACCGAGCCAGTACGGCTCCAGCCGACTGCCACAGCGACTTCTCACGACTGTCCTCGGGTGAACCTGCAGCGCAATCCTGCAACACAGCCAACCAAGGACGGCCCGATTGCCGCGCCGACTCAGAGACGGCCAGAAGATCCTGACTGTCCCAGCCAAACAAAGGCGAACGCAAGACACGCGCCAGAGACAGGTCATGCCCTGGCGAGACCAGCACATCGAGCAAGGCAACCAGATCCTGGACCTCGCAGCACTCCATAAGATCAACAGATTCGTCAATGTCAGCCGGTACCCCATGGGCCAGCAAGGCCTCCTGCAGAGGCCGCAAGTTGTCACGCTTTCGCGAGAGCACCATCACCTCGCCGGGCGACAGCCCCTGCTCCCTCAGATGGGCCGCCAGCCAGGCAGCGGCCTGCACCGCCTCGCGATCGCGCTGCTTCTCCTCGGGCTGCCAACGAGGCTCCAACAGGCTGTCGCGCCACGATAAAGCAGCATCGGCCTGACCCGGCACAAGCTCAAGGGGCGGCACTGCCGGCAAGGTCAGAACCTGACCCGCGTGCTCGGAGGCGCTGGTATGGATCCGGTAGTCCGGATAGGCCCCGCTGGAAGCCGCCTCTGCCATGACCCGATTGACCGCCTCCAGCACGGCTCTTGAATTGCGGCGCGTATGGTCACAGCTAAGAAGTTGTGCCTCGAAGGCCTGCGCGATGAACGCGATCGCGTCCCGCCAGACCTGCGGCTCGGCCCGCCGGAATCGGTAGATGCTCTGCTTGGGATCGCCCACCAAAAACACACTGATGGCACGCGAGGCACCGGCATAACTGGACAGCCAGGATTTGAGGGCTTGCCACTGGAGCGGATTGGTGTCCTGAAATTCGTCGACCAGCAAATGCCTGACTGTGGCGTCCAGCCGCTCCTGTATCCAGCCTGAAATCCGCTCATCCGACAGCAACTCAAAGGCAGCGCCTTCGACATCCTGCATGTCAATCCAACCGCGCTCGCGCTTGAGCGACCGGTACTGTCCAATCAACACTCGCGCCAGCGCCGTCATGCGCTGCTGGAAATGCCAAGCCTGATCCTGCCGCCGCATCTCCAGCAGCTCCGTTGCGAGGGAAACTGCCTGACGCACATCGGGATCGGACTGCGCCTTGCCAAATTGACGCGGCGTATCTTTCTGGGTCAGCAAACTGCCGAGCACGCCGTCAAGATCCCCCTCTTGCAAAGCGGTCTCGAGTTGACGGCCCTTTTCTGCAAAGCCCTTGGCATCGAGCCCTTGCAACACGGCGGCCGCAGCCCGCAGGCAAGCGGCTTGTGCTTGAAGGGACAGCACCGCCGAAACCTCATCGAGCTCACCGAAGCGAGGGAACTGCTCCTGAAAACGCCGAACGGACCGCGCCACCACCCCGGCAGCATCAGCCCGCTCGAACTCGGTTCGTCGAGCCAGCACAGCCTCGAGCGCCTTTCGGGTCTGATGCCGACCATATTGACGAACCAGCGCCTCGAAGTCGGCGCGTCGCTCGGGCTGATCAACCAGGGCCTGCAAAAACCTGGGCCACACCGCCTCCATCGCGCCGCTGTCGTCCTCAAGAAGCTCATATCGCAGGGGAAGGCGCATCTGCTCCAGCACGGCCGCCGGCGCCATGCGCAACAAGGTCGCGAACCAGGCATGAAAAGTACGAAATTCAATCGACTGACCGCTGGCAAGCAAACGGGCATAAAGCCCACGCAGACGCACGCACAGACGATTCGCCCGATCAGGATCTTCCAAGCCGGCCACCCCTCGCTGCCTTAAGGCCAGGATCAGGCTGGCGTCATCGGCCCTGGAAAACTCTTCCAGCCATTCGTGCAGGCGCTGGCTCATTTCGCCGGCCGCCTTGCGAGTGAAGGTGATGGCCAGAATTTCCTGCGGCTGGCACACAGCTCCTGCCTCATCCTCATCGAGCAAAGCTCGAACGATGCGCGAGATCAGCATCCAGGTCTTGCCCGCACCGGCACACGCTTCAACCGCGACGCTGCGGCGAGGATCACAGGCGGCCGCATAGAAGGCCTGCGCCGCCACCTCCCTGCCATTGATGCGGTAGGCTGCCTCTTGACTCATGGAGAGACTTCTTCGCTCACAAAGTCACGGCGGCATAGGCCACGGGCTCGGCAGTACTGGCATGATTCACCCTGGCCTAAAGCCACCAGAGCCTGACCGTCATGGAGACGGGCGATATCGGCGAGCACGCCCTGGCGCAACAAATCGCGCGCCTCATGGATACGCGGCTGGGCAATCGAATGCACCTCGCCCCGGTCGGCCAGGCTGAGATAGATCGCCGAAACGCGGTCCTGAGGGCGCAGAGCGGCATAGAAGGCCAGTTGCGTGTCCTCGCTGGCATTCCTGACCCTGCCCTTGATCCGATCCTGACTTTCAGTTTTGTAGTCGATAAGGACCACTTCCCCGTCCACTTTTCGATCCACACGGTCTATCCGACCCACAAGACGAACTTCATCCAAAGCAGCCTCGTGCCACGACTCGGCCGCCTCAAAACGATGGCCCTCGGCTTCATGGCGAGCCAGCCACCGCAGATAGGCATCGCGCAACAAGGGCCAGGAGGCCTGATGAGGAATCAGCGCCACCGGATCCAGCCCCGCCCTGTCCATCGCCTCCTGCGCCGCACGATCGAGGACCAGCAAGCGATCCTTCTCGTCGATCGGCTGCGACTGAAGAGTCTGATGAAAACTTCGCAGGGCCTCATGCAACCATCGCCCCAGATCACGGCCATCAATCCGGCCATCGAGTTCCTCCGCCTCGCTCAGGCCCAATAGCCGCTGGGCGAAAAATCGGTAAGGGCAAGCGCGCAGATCTTCATAAGCCGATGCCGACAGCTGCTCGATGGGTCTGCTGCCTGCCCTGCCCTGGGCCCGGACCACGGGTTGTGCGCAGACCTCGCGCCACACCCGAGGGTCCTCACCCACAGTGCAGGCTCCTGACAGCTGCAGCTCACGTACCAAGGCCGAGGGCATGCAATCTTCATCCTCGTCCCGGATATGCCAGAGCACATCCACCTGCTCCCTGGAGAGCAGGTCGAGCCAGGCCGCACGCTGCGCATCCGCCACCTGCTGCCGATCCGGCAAGCCCAGCAAACGTCTCTGGCGCGCGTTCCAGGGCCCAGGCAGTTCAGGGCTGACCGGCAAACGTCGCTCATCGGCCCCCGGCAGCACCACCGCGGCGGGCGCACGGCCGAGCAACTGCCCCAGAGGAATCAACACCAGCTGGGCCTGCGCGGGATGTTCGGGCGCAAATGTGGACGACTCCATGGCCTGACCGACCCACTCGGTCCACTCGGCGAGGGTGAGTCGATCATTCATCCGCCGCAGCGCCCCATCGTCATCGTCATCGAGCCCTATCGACTTCAAAACTGCCCGACCCGCCGGATCCATATGCAGTCGGCTCCACTGGCCGCAATCCATCAGGGTCTGCTTGAGATCTTGCAGCCAATGGCCCACGGAGCGGGTTGATCGCAGGCCCAGCAACCACGGCGCAATCTGGGCGCCCAGCGCCAGGGCGGCGGGCTGCGTGGCCCCCACGTCTTTCCAAAACCGGACCCGTTTTTGCCTCAACTGGGCTTGCGCTTGCTGTACCTGCCCAGCGTCCACCGTCTCGAGCTCGCCAAGCCAGTCCAACACCTGATCGCAAGTGGCCATCGGCCGGGCTGCCCGCAGCAAGGCCATCAACGCAGCCGCGGCACGAGTGGTCGACAAGGTCCACCCAGTTTCATCTCGAACGGCCATGCCGCGCGTGGCGAGCAAGGCCACGATACGACGGGTCAGTGCGCGGTCCTGCGCAATCAAGGCCACCGGCTGCCGGCCCTCCGACAAACGCCGGATCACGCAGGCGGCGGCATACTGAGCCTGCTCCTCACGGCTCTGGCACGCGTGAGTGGCCACACGACCTATCGCGGGCTTGGCCTGCGTCAAGGCCAGGCCTATGGCGCGATCCCCCAATCGTTCGGCCAGACAAGTGACCAGGGGATCGGTCTGCCAGCCCTGAATCACAAACAAAAGATCGGGCTGTGCCTGATGCAAGACATCGGTCGGATAAGCCGAAGTGCCCACCCAGGCCAAGGCCAGCTGCGCCACCGTGGCCTCCACGGCCAGAGCCGGCACCTCCATGCCATCAATCAGATCCTTGCGCAAGCGCTCCACCCACCGGCTGCGATCGGCTGGCACTTGAGCAGCGGCCAAGCGCCAGATCGACCGAGCGGTCTCCATCAGGGTGGGGCCCAGGTCGCGCCTGAAGGCTCCAAGATTTGCACTGCTGAGCCAGCGCCAAGCTGTCAATGTGTCGCGCGCGGCGCGTCCGGTGTAGTCCGACTCACCGCTCTGAAATCCGCCTCTGGGCGCCCACAGCTTTTGAGCCCAGGTCTGCGTGGTTTCGATTTGTGGCAGATAAACCGCGGCGTCTTGGCCAGCCCTGGCCAACCAAGCCTGTCGCACGATGGGGACCAGTTGGGCGAAGGGAACCAGAACAACGCAGCCAAAGGGATGGCAGGAACGCCGCTCCATCTGCTCTGCCATCTGATCGGCCAGCTCGCGCCAGCGCCGCTCGCTCACATGCATCCCCAACCCCGCCAGGCGGCGGCCTGATTGTCAAACCAGCTCAACCATTCGGTTCAGCCGAGCGGGCAAGACTGCCGATGGCCCCGCCCACGCAAAACAGAAGTTTCTGCCACAATTTCAGGCCATTATCCAAAACAACCGATCACAGAAAGGAAGCCCATGGCCAGCGAGCTGATCAAGCACATCACCGACGATACCTTCGAGGCCGAGGTGCTCAAGTCGAGCCGACCGGTGCTGGTCGATTATTGGGCAGAATGGTGCGGACCCTGTCGCATGATTGCCCCCATCCTCGACGAAGTAGCCAACGGTTATGACGGCCGTTTGCAGATCGCCAAGATGAACGTCGACGAGAACCAGAAGATCCCAGCCGAATTCGGCATTCGCGGCATTCCGACCCTGATGCTCTTCAAAAATGGGCAGTTGGCCGCCACCAAGGTCGGGGCTCTGAGCAAGGCTCAATTGACCGCCTTCATCGACCAGCAACTGGCCTGATCGTTCGATCCCTCAAAGTAAGCGGGGTCGCCAAGCGCGACCCCGCTTGCTTTGAGCTGACTGCCGCTTTGGCGCCTGCACTTGAGGTGCTCCGTCCGCTAGGCCTGGGAAGGCCGGCTTTGTCTGTCATAATGCGCCGCAGTGACCGGCCGACCGAGCCAGGCACGCTGCCGGAGGCGGGAACCCAGCGGTTCCTTTGCGCGCCCCCCTACCCCCCCGTTGTTGCACCCCAGTTCGGGTTCACCCCTACGCAGGATCATCCATGCATTTGAAGGAACTCAAGGCACTACATGTGTCTGAAGTGCTCAAGCAGGCAGAGGCCCTTGAGATCGAAAACGTTGGCCGCATGCGCAAGCAAGAGCTGATGTTTGCCATCATCAAGAAGCGAGCCAAAACCGGCGAGACGATCGTGGCCGACGGAGTACTCGAGGTGCTGCCCGACGGCTTTGGATTCCTGCGCGACCCCGACTCAAGCTACACCGCCTCTACCGACGACATCTACATCAGCCCCAGCCAAATCAGGCGCTTTAACCTGCACACGGGGGACATGATCGAGGGCGAAGTGAGAACGCCCAAGGACGGAGAGCGCTACTTCGCCCTGAACAAGCTCGACAAGATCAACGACCGGGCGCCCGAGCAGAACAAGCACAAGGTGATGTTCGAGAACCTCACCCCGCTGTTCCCCCGCGAGCAGTTCAAGCTCGAGCGGGAGATCAAGGCCGAGGAAAACCTCACCAGCCGCATCATCGACATCATCGCTCCGATCGGAAAGGGCCAACGCGCCTTGCTGGTGGCGCCTCCGAAATCGGGGAAGACGGTGATGATGCAGAACATCGCCCACGCGATCACCGCCAACTATCCCGAAGTCAAGATGATGGTGCTGCTGGTCGACGAGCGCCCCGAGGAGGTAACAGAGATGCAGCGCAGCGTGCGCGCCGAGGTGATTTCATCGACTTTCGATGAACCGGCAGCCCGCCATGTGCACGTGGCCGAAATGGTCATCGAGCGGGCCAAGCGCCTGGTCGAGCTGGGCAACGACGTGGTGATCCTGCTCGACTCCATTACCCGCCTGGCCAGGGCCTACAACAACGTACTACCTTCCTCAGGCAAAGTGCTCACTGGCGGTGTCGACGCCAACGCCCTTCAGCGGCCCAAGCGCTTCTTCGGTGCAGCCCGCAAGATCGAGGAGGGCGGCAGCCTGACCATCATCGGCACCGCACTGGTGGACACCGGCAGCCGCATGGACGAGGTGATCTTCGAGGAATTTAAAGGCACCGGTAACTGCGAGATCCACCTGGACCGCCGCCTGTATGAAAAACGGGTCTTCCCTGCCATCAACCTGAACCGGAGCGGCACCCGCAAGGAAGAGCTGCTGCTGGCGCCGGAAATCCTTCAGAAATCTCGCATCCTGCGGCAGTTCATGTACAACATGGACGAAATCGAGTCGATGGAACTCATGCTCAAGAACATGAAGGCCACCAAGAACAACCACGAATTCTTCGACATGATGCGCCGAGGCGGCTAGCCCTGGACGCAGGTCCGCAGCGCCCGGGACCAGCGAGCGCCTAGACATGACATAATGGCGGGTTTTCTGCAGAAAGTGCCGGAGAAGGGCTCCGGTGGCTGCTGCGACAGAGAGGAAGATCATGAAAGAAGGCATTCACCCCAACTACCGTGAAGTTTGTTTCTTGGACATGTCCAACAACTTCAAGTTTGTGACCCGCTCCTGCGTCAACACCAAAGAAATGGTGAAGATGGATGACGGCCGGGACCTCCCACTGTTCAAGCTCGACACTTCGAGTGAATCACACCCCTTCTACACCGGTACACAGAAGTCGGTGGACAACATGGGCGGCCGCGTGGAGAAATTCCGCAACCGCTTTGGCAAGGGCGGCGCTGCCAAGTAAATCTGCGCCGTGCCCACGCAAGAAGCAGCCTGTACGCAGGCTGTTTTTTTTGGGCCGGCAGATCGGTGAAAAGTAGACCGATGTTCCCCTGAGCCTGTCCGGGCACAATCGAATCCTCAGGCCCTTCGGCTGCACATTGCCTTGAACCTGCCCTCGCCCGCCATCGTCCCCAGAGCCGCCGTCAAGCGCCTGCCGCGCTGGGCGCTGTGGTTGTTCTGCGGTGTCTACATCTTGGCAGGCTTTCTGGGACGCGATCCCTGGAAAAGTGCCGACATCACCGCCTTTGGGGCCATGCAAGAGCTCGCGCTAGGCCAGGCGTCCTGGTGGGCTCCCCAAGACGCAGCTGACCACGGAGGCTACGACAGCCTGCTACCGTTCTGGTTAGGCGCCGCAGCAATCAAATCATTGCCCTTCCTCGATCCGGGCCTGGCCTCACGGCTTCCCTTCATGGGCTTGCTGGCCCTGTCTCTGGCCGCGACCTGGTATGCGGTCTACCATCTGGCGCGCAGCCCTCAAGCTCAGCCGGTTGCCTTTGCATTTGGTGGCGAGGCCGATTCGCGCGATTACGCGCGCGCCCTGGCTGATGCGGCCTTACTGGCCCTGCTGGCCTGCCTGGGCCTGGCCCAGTTGTCGCATGAAACCACGCCCGCCCTGGCGCAGTTGGGCTTTTCCGCGCTCCTGCTCTACGCGCTGGTGGCGCCCGTTCACCAAGGTCGCACAGTGCTGGCCGCGCTGGCGCTGGCTGGTCTGGCCCTCAGCGGGGCACCCAATATCGCGCTGATGCTGGGCCTGGGAGCCTGTCTGATCGCCGTGCGGCGCCCTCCAACCGGGGAGAGCGCCCCAAACGAAGCCCGCTGGGCCTGGCCGATCACCCTGCTGGCGCTGACCGCCGCCAGCGTCTGGCTGGCCTGGCTTCTTGGGCTTTGGCACTGGCGCATCGACATGGAGCCTTGGGGTCAGGCGGCCCGACAGAAATCGCTGTCCGCCGTGATC
>JBEIHE010000028.1:0-26533 GCA_040381515.1 Polaromonas sp. | reverse complement strand
GCCGCTGATCGCGCCCCTGTTTCAGTGCTGGCCTCAATTAAGTCGGCCACCGCTTCTGCCTGGGCCAGATCCATCTTGCCGTTGAGAAAGGCGCGGCGCGTGAACTCCCCCGGCTGCGCCAGCCTCAGCCCAGCCAGTCGTGCCGCCCCTGTCGCTGGACAAGTTTCAACAGATAGCTCCAAGCAGCGCCGTATCAGCAGATCCAGCACCACCGGACCGCCATGCGCCTGCAGCTCCAGGACATCTTCTCCGGTGTATGAAGCTGGCGCCGGAAAGAAAAGGGCCAAACCCTGATCGATGGTCTGGCCCCGGGCATCTTTAAAGGCGCCATAAGTCGCCACTCGCGGGAGCAGCGGTGCGCCCCAGAACCCCTCGACAAACGCAGACAGCGCAGGACCAGACAAGCGCACGATGCCGACCGCACCTCGCCCAGGGGCTGTGGCGATGGCAAGAATGGGGTCCTGTTGTCGGGCCAGCATGGGAGACCAAGAAAAAGGGCCGCTGCTGGCGGCCCCCTGAGATCATTTGAACTTAGGCAAATTGAATTGAGGCGGCACGCCCATGCGCGTGTTGATCATCCACTGCTGGGCAATTGAAAGAATGTTGTTGGTGATCCAGTAAAGAACCAGGCCCGCCGGGAAAAAGAAGAACATCACACTGAACATCAGGGGCATAAGCCACATCAACTTGGCCTGCAGGGGATCGGGCGGCAAGGGATTGAGGGCCGTCTGCAGCAGTGTGGTCAAGGTCATCACAATGGGCAGGATGAAAAAAGGATCGGGCGCCGAAAGATCGGCGATCCATCCAATCCAGGGCGCGTTGCGCATCTCCACACTGGACAACAGCACCCAGTACAAGGCAATAAACACCGGGATCTGCACCATGATCGGGAAACAGCCCCCCATAGGGTTGACCTTTTCCTCCTTGTAGATCTTCATCATGGCCATCTGCATCTCTTGGGGCTTGTCTTTCAAGCGCTCACGCAGTTCCATGACGCGAGGATTGATCGCCTTCATCTTGGCCATGCTCTGATAAGCCTTGGCATTGAGCCAGTAAAAAGCCAGTTTGATCAGAAAGACCAGCGCCACAATGGCCCAACCCCAGTTGCCAATATAGCGATGGAGCTCATAGAGCAACCAATACAAGGGCTTGGCCAATATCGTGAACCAGCCATAGTCTTTGACCAGCTCCAGGCCGGGGGCCAAAGACTCGAGCTGTTTCTCCAATTGAGGGCCAACGAAAAGCCGCGACTCAAAAGACTGCGTTGCCCCTGGCGCAAGTGAGGCCAAGGGTGCAATCAGGCCTACTGCATATAAATTGTTGTCTACCTTGCGCAGGAAAATATCGCGGCTCTGGCCCTGGGGCAGCAACCAGGCCGACGCAAAGTAGTGCTGCACCATGGCGATGTAGCCGTTGTCGGCCTGTTTCTCGGCCTCAAACTTGTTCTTTTCGATATCGCTGAATTCGATCTTCTGAAATTTCTTGGCTTCGGTATAGACCGCTGGACCGGTAAAGGTGTAGTAGAAGGCCGACTCACCGGCAGGCTTATTGCCATCGCGCACCAACTGCAGATACAGCTGCGGGCTCACGGGTGCACCGCTGGTGTTGACAATCTCATGTCGCACCGTCACCACATAGCTGGCACGCTTGAATTGATAGGTTTTAATCAGCTTGATGCCGCCGACCTCCGGTGACTCAAAGCGCAACTCCATCTGATCTTGTCCCGGCTTGAGTTCACGGTCGCCAGGAAGGGCGGTCATCACCGTCTTGTGATTGGGCAAGCTGCTACCGGGGGCGCCAATCAGTCCGGTGTGGGCCAAGTAAACCCGGTCCTTGCTCTCGTCAAACAAGACGAAGTTGTTGCCAGGCGATTGCAGGTCCGCGTAATTGGTGAAGACCGATCGCACCAAAGATCCACCCTCTGTATCAAAGGTAAGTTCAAGGACATCGGTTTTGATTTGAACTCGCTCTCTTTGCGCAGCGCTGCTAGCGCCGCCCGTTGGTGGCGAGGAAGTCACCGGCGCGGTCGAAACCGGCGCCGGAACCGCGGAAGGGCCAGCCGTGCTTGCTGCAGCGCCCGCAGGAGCCGCTGGGGCCGCTGGGGATGTCGCTTGGGTACTGGCTTGCGGAGTCGGCTGGGGGAAAAAGGTGGGCTTTTTTCCGTTGTGAATTTGCCATTGGTCCCAAAGCAAGACCATGGAAAAACCAAAAATGACCCACAAAACGGTGCGGCGTATTTCGTTCATGAAGACTGGTCCGAGGAAGACGGGGTGCGCAAGCGGTTAAAAAGACTCGTAGGGACGGGGTCGTGACCCCCATCGCAAGCAGGGTGACAGCGAATCAGGCGCCGCAAAGTCAGGTAGGTGCCCGCGGTGGCGCCATGACGCTCAAGCGCCTGCAGGGCGTATTGAGAACAACTGGGCTCAAAACGGCAAGCGCTGCCCAGGCTGGGGCTGAGCAGAAGCCGGTATAAACGAACCAAGCCCATCAAAATTTTCTGCGGCAGACGCCACAACAAAGCCGTCTTCATGAGGAGCGTGACTCAAGGCCAGAAAAAAGACGGAACAATTGTTGCCGTATCTCGTCAGACCAAGCCGACGAGGCTGCCGATGTGAAACGCTGCTTGGGCCAAGCTTTGCGAAGGCGCAACAGATAAACGGCGCCGTCGGGCTGGGGCAAGGCGGCCTCGGCCAAGGATCTGGCATGACGCTTGATCATGTTTCGAGTGACCGCCCGAGCCGCCCAACGCTTAGGAACGATCACCCCGAAGGAAGCCCCCGTCCGCGGCCTCGTCGGGCCCAAGGGCCTGTCCAAGAGTGGAGCGGCATGGGAGGCCTCTTGTGAAAAAGGCCGGGAGGCTGCTGACATGGCCGTAACGATAGGATCAGGTGCCCCGTTGTCCAGGTGGTGCAGGGCAAAATGCTCACTGCGCGCCACCACTTCTGCCTTGAGGGCAGCCTCAAAAGCTGCCCGGTCTTTGAGCTTGTTCAACACCGGCTCCACCAAGCCGGCCGGCTTTAGACGGCCAGGCGCTTGCGACCTTTGGCCCGACGGGCATTGATGACCGCCCGGCCTCCGCGTGTTCGCATGCGGGCCAAGAAGCCGTGTGTACGGGCGCGTTTGACTTTCGACGGTTGGTACGTGCGTTTCATGATCAATCCTCGGGGACAACCCTGACCAAAATTGGGTCCTGCACCCATATCAGGGGAACCCGCTATTATGACCGATGGTGAGCTATTCGGCCAGAAGGGCTAAGCATGGCCTCTTTCGAGCAGCAAGAAGATCTGAAAAATGTTTTTCTTGTGGCCTGGCCCGCAAGCGGATTTTTCCTTCGCTGTCAAGGTTGTGGATAAGCGGCTCATCGGTCTACAATGATCTGAGTCGAAAAAAGCTGATATCCACAACAAGCAGTGGCGCCACAGGCCCTGCAAGACCCGGTCAAGACCCCCCATGCATGAGGCAACAAACGCCCCCGCACCGCCCGAACTTTGGGCCCTTTGCCTCCAGCAACTGGCTCAGGATTTGCCGGAGCAGCAATTCAATACCTGGATCAGACCGCTGGTACCGCAAGTTCAAGAGGACCTTGGCAAGCTCACCCTGTGGGTCGCCAACCGATTCAAGCTCGATTGGATTAGAGCGCAGTACAGTGGTCAGATCCAAGGCCTGCTGACTCGTTTTTCAGGCCGGGACATGCAGCTTGAGTTAGCGGTTACTCCCAAAGAAGCCCCTGTTAAATCTAGTCCCATAAACCAGGAGCTGGATCGTTTCTTGGAGCCGCTGAGGCAAGTGGTGCCTGAAGAGTCTGACCAGGCTTTCAAGACTCGACTCAATTCAACATTGACATTCGACACCCTGATCGAAGGCTCGGCCAATCGCATGGGGCGGGCAGCCGCCATGCATGTGGCCAGCAGCCTGGGGCAGTTGTACAACCCTTTGTTTATCTACGGCGGTGTTGGACTTGGAAAAACCCATTTGGTCCATGCCATTGGCAATAAATTACGCGCCGATGTTCCTCATTCAAAAGTTCTCTACATCCATGCGGAGCAGTTCGTCTCAGATGTGGTTAAGGCCTATCAGAGAAAGACTTTTGATGAATTCAAGCAGCGCTATCACTCGCTGGATTTGTTGTTGATTGACGATGTTCAATTTTTTGCAAACAAGGACCGGACCCAAGAAGAGTTCTTCAATGCATTCGAAGCTCTGCTGGCCAAGAAGTCACATATCGTGATGACCAGTGACACCTACCCTAAGGGCTTGACCGACATTCACGAGCGATTGGTTTCACGCTTTGACTCGGGCCTGACCGTGGCCATAGAACCGCCAGAGCTCGAAATGCGGGTGGCTATTCTGATTCGAAAGGCCGAAGTTGAAGGGGCGAACATGCCTGAAGAGGTGGCCTTTTTTGTAGCCAAAAACGTGCGGTCCAACGTTCGTGAGCTCGAAGGGGCTCTCCGCAAAATCCTCGCCTACTCACGCTTCAATCAAAAAGACATCTCGATTCAACTCGCCCGCGAAGCGCTGCGAGATTTGTTGTCCATTCAGAACCGTCAGATTTCCGTTGAAAACATTCAGAAAACCGTGGCGGACTTCTACAAGATCAAGGTCGCTGACATGTATTCAAAAAAGCGGCCTGCAAGCATCGCCCGGCCACGCCAGATCGCCATGTATCTGGCCAAGGAACTCACCCAGAAAAGCCTGCCGGAAATCGGTGAGCTTTTCGGGGGGCGTGACCACACCACCGTGTTACATGCCGTGCGAAAAATGAGCGCTGAGCGTCAGCAATTTGCTGAGCTGAACCAGCAACTTCATGTACTCGAACAAACACTCAAAGGCTAGAACTTGTTGTTGTTACAAGATCAAACCCCGCGTTTACAACAAGTCTGGGGGCAACTTTTGAACAAGTGGGGTCTTATCCACAAGACGATCGCATCAACGATTGTTGTCCCCGTTCATCGCTGTCACGGACAACAGCTCATCACCAGACCTTAAGGAATGAAAAGTCCTTGATTAAAAAAGCGAAAATAGGGGTATCCACAGAGCGAGCGGTCCTCTACTACGACTACTATTCATTAATTGAAGACATAAAGAAGAAAGACAGGGCATCATGATCGTTTTCAAGGCCTCGCAAGAACAAGTTCTAACCGCTTTGCAATCGGTAGCAGGTATCGTCGAGAGACGTCACACCTTGCCTATCTTGGCCAATGTGCTGATTCGCAAGAATGGGCAGCAGATGGAGCTGACCACCAGCGACCTGGAGATACAGATTCGTACCCAGGGTGAACTTGGGGGTGATGCTGGACCCTTCACAACCACGGTGGGCGCACGCAAACTGATCGATATCTTGCGGTCCATGCCTGGCGATCAAACGGTCACTCTTGAATCACAACAGAGCAAACTGGTTCTCAAAGGGGGAAAGAGTCGCTTTACCCTGCAGAGCTTGCCAGCGGAAGACTTTCCACTGGTTCAGGAATCGAACCAGTTTGGTCCCGTTTTCTCAGTCCCGCAGAAAACATTGAAGGCTTTGTTGGCTCAGGTGTCCTTTGCGATGGCGGTCCATGACATCCGCTACTACCTCAACGGCATCTTGTTTGTGGCTGAGGGAAAACAACTGAGCTTGGTTGCAACGGATGGCCACCGGCTGGCGTTTTCGTCGGCAGAGCTCGATGTGGATGTTCAGCAACGACAAGAGGTGATCCTGCCTCGCAAGACGGTTCTTGAACTGCAGCGCTTGCTGAGCGATCAGGAGGGTGCTATCGAGATGCAATTTGCCGGAAACCAGGCCAAGTTCCGCTTTGCCGGCATGGAGTTCGTGACCAAGCTGGTCGAAGGTAAGTTTCCCGACTACAACAGAGTCATCCCGAAGAATCACAAGAACATCATCGTGCTCGGTCGTCAACCCTTGTTGGCCAGTCTGCAGAGGACGGCCATCCTCACCAGCGAAAAATTCAAGGGGGTGCGTCTTAACGTCGATCCAGGCAGTCTGAAGATTGCCACCAACAATGCCGAGCAAGAAGAGGCGCTTGATGAACTGGATATCGATTACGAGGGAGAGAGCATTGAAATCGGCTTCAACGTAACTTACCTGATCGATGTGCTGACCAATATGACACAAGACATGGTCAAGATCGAATTGGCTGATTCAAACAACTCTGCCTTGTTCACCATTCCTGACGACCGCAACTTCAAGTACGTCGTCATGCCCATGCGCATATGACCCTTTGCTGGGGCTAGTCCCTTGCCACAGCCCGCGCCTAGGCGCGGGTTTGTTCGTTTTTAAGACCTCATCTCATCGTTTATGAACACACCCAATCAGCCTACCGATCTGCCCAGCTTGTCAGCAGAGGGTGTTGTACCGTCAGCCCAAGCATTGGCTGAGGATGCTTCTCAGGCCTATGGTGAATCGGCCATTCAAATCTTGGAAGGACTTGAAGCGGTTCGAAAAAGACCGGGTATGTATATCGGCGACACCTCTGATGGAACCGGTTTGCATCACTTGGTTTTTGAGGTGGTCGACAACTCAATTGATGAGGCCCTGGCAGGGCACTGTGATGACATCGTGGTGACGATACACACCGACAACTCCATTAGCGTGACAGACAACGGTCGAGGAATCCCGACGGGCGTTAAATGGGACGACAAGCATGAACCAAAGCGATCAGCAGCCGAAATTGCACTGACCGAGTTGCATGCCGGGGGCAAGTTCAATCAGAACAGCTACAAAGTCTCTGGTGGTCTTCATGGGGTCGGTGTAAGTTGTGTCAATGCCCTTTCCCGAACGCTCAGGCTCGTCATTCGTCGCGAGGGAAAAGTGCACACCATGGAGTTCTCTCGCGGCGTGGTGCAAAACCGGCTGACGGAGGTCATAGATGGTGTAGAGGTTTCACCAATGAAGGTTATCGGTGAAACGGACAAGCGCGGGACGGAAGTTCATTTTTTACCCGACGTTGACATCTTCAAGGAAAACAACGACTTTCATTACGAGATTCTGAGCAAGCGTTTGCGGGAATTGAGCTTTCTCAACAACGGAGTTCGGATTCGTCTCAAGGACGAACGCAATGGCAAGGAAGATGATTTTTCTGGGGCCGGCGGTGTAAAGGGCTTCGTTGATTTCATCAACAAAGGCAAACAGGTCTTACACCCCAATGCGTTTTACGCTACCGGTGAGCGGCAGAGCGAACAGGGCACACAAATTGGTGTCGAAGTGTCCATGCAGTGGAACAGCGGTTACAACGAGAATGTGCTTTGCTTTACCAACAATATTCCTCAGCGAGACGGGGGTACGCATCTGACCGGTCTGCGTGCAGCCATGACTCGAGTCATCAGCAAGTACATCGAAACGCAGGAATTGGCCAAGAAAGCCAAGGTGGAAGTCAGCGGCGATGACATGCGAGAAGGCTTGTGCTGCGTACTTTCGGTCAAAGTACCGGAGCCTAAATTTTCCAGCCAGACCAAAGACAAGCTTGTCTCCAGCGAGGTCAGAGGGCCAGTGGAAGACATCGTGGCCAAGACCCTGACAGATTTTCTGGAAGAGCGTCCCAACGATGCCAAGATCATCTGCGGCAAGATTGTGGAAGCGGCACGGGCTAGAGAGGCTGCTCGCAAGGCAAGAGAAATGACACGCCGAAAAGGGGTGCTCGATGGAATGGGCTTGCCCGGCAAGCTCGCAGATTGCCAAGAAAAAGACCCTGCTTTGTGTGAAATTTATATTGTGGAGGGTGACTCCGCCGGAGGCTCAGCCAAGCAAGGCCGCGATCGAAAATTTCAGGCCATCTTGCCATTGCGAGGCAAGATCCTCAATGTTGAAAAAGCACGCTACGAAAAATTGTTGACCAGCAATGAAATTCTGACGCTGATCACCGCACTAGGTACAGGCATAGGTAACACCGGGTCTGTGGAAGGCAAGAGCGGTGCAGATGATTTCAATATTGCCAAGTTGCGTTATCACCGCATCATTATCATGACCGATGCCGATGTCGACGGCGCTCACATCCGCACGCTCCTGCTCACCTTTTTCTACAGGCAAATGCCCGAGTTGGTGGAGAGAGGGCACATCTACATTGCTCAGCCGCCCTTGTACAAAGTGAAAGCCGGTAAGGAAGAGTTGTATTTGAAAGATGCAGCTGCGCTGGATGGTTTTTTAATGCGTATTGCGCTCAAGGAAGCGCGTATTGACACCGGTAAAGGCACGATTCTGGAAGGAGTCACGCTCGATGAACTGGCGCGCAAGCATCAGGTCGCGGAGGCGGTCATTCAACGTCTGTCCGGCTTCATGGACAAAGAAGCTTTGCGCGCGATCGCCGACGGCGTCGCGCTGGACTTGGACACGCTGGCTGGGGCCCAGGCCTCGGCCCATGCTCTGCAGACATTTCTGCCGGAAGCTGAAGTGGCCGGTGAATTCGATGTGCGCAGCGACAAGCCGATCTTGCGTATCAGCCGGCGTCATCATGGCAATGTAAAGAGCAGCCTTGTTACCCAGGAGTTTGTTCATGGAGCGGACTATGCGGCCCTGGCAGAGGCGGCCCAAACTTTCAAAGGGCTGCTCTCAGATGGTGCGCGTGCGATGCGTGGCGAGGGCGAGAAACAAAAGGAAGAGCGGGTTAGCGACTTTCGCCAGGCCATGACTTGGCTGATCAGCGAGGCCGAGCGAAGCACCGCAAGGCAGCGCTACAAGGGTTTGGGTGAAATGAATCCGGAACAGCTCTGGGAAACCACCATGGATCCGACCGTACGGCGTTTGCTTAAGGTTCAAATCGACGATGCCATAGAGGCCGATCATGTGTTCTCTATGCTGATGGGGGATGAGGTAGAGCCACGGCGCGACTTTATCGAGACCAATGCCTTGCGAGCCGCCAATATCGACGTTTGATCGCCCTTGTTCGCGGGCCCTGTCGGCCCGAGGCCTCCAGCGCCCAGAAAAAGCCCTTGTCTGACACTTGCGCAAATCTTGGCTTCTAACAATGGGCGCACCAGGAGGCCGATCATGACGCAGACCAGGAGCACCTTGCGCAAACCCAACAAGCCAGGAGCTGGGGGCAAGCTCGCCAATGATGTGAACAAGGTGGGTATGCAAAACCCGACACAGAAAAATCTGAGCAGGCGCACGCCCATGAGTCGTGCGGATCGTCTGACCTTGCGGGGGGCCGACAACCAGACGCAAAGCCGCAAGACCCGCTCCTTGCCGCCTTCCCAGGGCGGTCTCGATCTTTAGGGCCAAGACCCCAAAAGACGCGGAGCTACCAGCAAATCTCGGCGGCCAAGGGCGCGTGATCGGACAAATGCGCCCAAGGTTTGGGCGGTAAATCAATAGGCCGGTGCGTACGGGCGTTGGCCACATAGATGCGATCGAGTCGCAGCAACGGCAAGCGGGCGGGGAAGGTGCGTGCAGCGCGGCCCCGTGCTTGGACATAAACCTCTCGCAATCCAGCACCCAACTCAAGTTGGGCGTGGGCGCGGCGGCGCCAGTCATTGAAGTCTCCGGCCACGACCACGCGGGCATCCTTGGGCATGTCTTGCCGCACCATTTGACAGAGCATCTGCATTTGCTGCCGGCGGTGCGACTCCAGCAAGCTCAGATGGACGCAAACGGCATGTAAAGGCCCCAGCCCCTGCGGCAGATCGACCACGCAATGCAGCAAGCCGCGTCGCTCTGGGCCTGAGATGGAGACATCCCGGTTCTCCACATGAGAAATAGGGAACTTGGACAAAACCGCATTTCCGTGATGGCCTTCGGTGTAGACCGAATTGCGGCCATAGGCGTACTGCGGCCAGATGCGATCGGCCAAGAACTCATAGTGCGGATCGCTGGGGTAATTGTGGTGCCGCTTGCCATGGGTGGCGTGGCTGCCTGCCACTTCCTGCAGGAAAACCAAATCGGCGCCGACTTCGCGAACCGCCTCTCTCAACTCGTGCAGCATGAACTTGCGGTTAAGTGCGGTAAAGCCCTTGTGAATGTTGACCGTCAACACCTTGATTGCCAATGTCGCCCCGGCAGCGCTTTTCATCGATGGGGAGCCAGTGGACAAATGGACGGGCAATGTCATGAGTAGAAGACCGGGTTCTCTGGTCTCGCAGGGGCAGTGATGACGCCTCTTTTTATACTGCAGCTCAACCGAGGAGTGATGTCATGCTGGAATTGTCGTTGGGCCTGTTCTTGTTCCTCGGGGCGCATTCAACCCGTATCTTTGCAAGCGGGTGGCGCACGAGCATGCAACAACGTTTGGGCCCAATACGCTGGAAGGCGCTGTACAGCTTGGTGTCTCTGCTAGGCCTGGGCTTGTTGATTTATGGCTGGTCGCTGGCGAGGTTGGAGCCAGTGGTGCTCTGGACCTCGCCAACGGGGTTCAAGCATGCCGCAGCCTTGCTGACCTTGCTGGCCTTTGTCCTGTTTGTGGCCGCCTATGTGCCTGGCAATAAGATCAAAGCGCGCTTGCATCATCCCATGGTGCTGGGCACCAAGATCTGGGCGCTGTCTCATTTGCTGGCCAACAACACCTTGGCGGATCTTCTTCTGTTCGGCAGCTTTCTGATCTGGTCGGTGCTGTTGTTCATCGTCTCCCGAAGAAGGGACCGGCTAGAGTCCATCACCTATCCAGCCGGACGCGTGGGCCCGACCTTGTGGGTTTTGGGTCTTGGCTTTGCAAGCTGGGCCGCGTTTGCGTTTTGGCTTCACGCGGCGCTGATCGGTGTGCGCCCGCTGGGCGGCGCCTGATCAGCCGTGGCCGTGTCGGCCTGAGCGCCAATGCGGCCCCTGTTCGCTGCGCTGCACCATGTGCCGGCCAGTCTCTTGGTCAAAAATCTTTCTCTGCTCAGGGCTTAGCTGAGTGTAGAAGTCCTTGCTGGCCTGTCCTCGTCGATCGGCTTGTGCATTCATTTCTTCCTGCCGCTGCTGCCGAAGCGCCTTCATTCGATCAATCCGTTCGGGCGTGCTCAGGGCAGCCAACTCGGCCCTTTGAGCTCGCCTATCGGCCTGAGCGGCTACCCGTGGCGGGCTCATTGCATTGGCAAAGGCCACCCAGGCTGTTTCCTGTTCGGCGCTTAGTTTTAACTTTGACTTAAGGTCCTGCAGGTGTTGTTCATGCCGTGCGCTGGTATGTGCCGTGCTGGTGTGGGTTTGCGCTTGAGTGGAAGGCCCGGCCATGGGGCCGGCTGGCTGTGCCGCCAGATTTAGGCAGACGGTGCCAAGCCAGACCGCTGCGATGCATGGGCCCAGCCTTTGACTTGTGTGGCGTGTCTTCATGAGGGAGGTCCTTTCTAGGGAGAGCCGAGTTTGGGTTTTACAGCCTCAAGTGTGCGGGCCCGATGTGTCCGGCTCACGGCTTGGCGGTGAGTTTTTGTAAAGATTCTGCAAAGCCTGCGTCTGCGGCCTATTGCACTTCATAGCCTTCGGCTGCAATGGCCCTGGCCAGGACGTCTTTGGCCTGATGGCTTTCCACCCGCACCTCTTGTGCGGCACGGTCGATCTGCACTTGCGCCTGTGGGTCCAGCTGTAGAAGGGCCTTTGTGATGGCGCGTTCACAGTGGCCACAGCTCATGCCTGCAACTGAAAAAAGATGCTCCATTGGGCGCTCCATTTTGAAAGGGTTGGCGATCACTCATGGTGCAGCTTCGCCCAGACCGGGCTTTTGATGCGCATCAAGCCTCGTGTATGGGCTTTCGTGATTTATGAGCAGACGCCACCAAGAGGATTATGCTGCGCGCATGGAAGATGTTGTGCGCGCGCAGGCCGAGTGGGGTGATGCGGCCCTCGCGAATCTGGGCATTGAGGGCATGACCTGCGCCTCGTGCTCTTTGCGGGTGGAGCGAGCGCTGCAGAAAGTGCCGGGGGTCACCCATGCCAGCGTCAACCTGGCCACCGAGTCGGCCCGGGTGCAGACGGCAGAACCCATCAGTCCAGCGATGGCGCTGCAATTGCGGCGTGCGGTGCGCCTGGCCGGGTATGCGGTGCGCGAGCCGGCGCAGGTGGCGGCACTGGGCGCCCAATCGCCGTGGAAGGGCTTTGCGCCGGTGGGATGGGCGCTGGCCCTGACCTTGCCCCTGGTTCTGCCCATGTTGGGTCACCTGTTCGGGCAGCACTGGGTGCTGCCGCCGGTGGTTCAGTTTGCTTTGGCTACCCCGGTTCAGTTCATTTTGGGCGCGCATTTCTACAAGGCGGCCTGGGGTGCCTTGCGTGCGGGCGTGGGCAACATGGACTTGCTCGTTGCAGTGGGTACCTCGGCCGCTTGGGGCCTGTCGCTCTGGCTTTGGCTTTCCGCGCCCGAGGGGGTGGTTCCGGCCTTGTATTTCGAAGCCTCGGCAACGGTGATAGCCCTTGTGATGCTGGGTAAATGGTTGGAGGTGCGGCTCAAGCGGCAGACGACTTCGGCGATTGCCCGCCTCCATGCGTTGAGGCCGGATCGGGCTCGCATCGTGCTGACCTCCGGTGAGGTGATGGAGGTGCCGGTGGCCGAGGTGATGCTTGGAGACGCCGTCGAGGTGTGGCCCGGGGAGCGGGTGCCGGTTGACGGGCAGATTGTTGAAGGCGACAGTCAGGTCGATGAATCCTTCATCACCGGCGAGCCCTTGCCCGTGGTCAAGGCGCCCGGCGATAGATTGACGGGTGGCAGCATCAATGGCGAGGGGCGCTTGCGCTTGCGGGTAAGTGCCGTCGGCGCGCAAACGGTCTTGGCTCGAGTGATTGCGCTGGTTGAGGACGCGCAGGCCACCAAGGCGCCCATCCAGCGGCTGGTTGATCGGGTGGCGGCGGTTTTTGTGCCCGCGGTGCTGCTGCTGGCCCTGCTCACGGGGGTGGGGTGGTTTCTGTTGGGCACGGGCACAGAGGTCGCGGTGGTGCGTGCGGTGGCGGTGCTGGTGATCGCCTGCCCCTGCGCCCTGGGCCTGGCTACGCCGGCGGCCATCATGGCGGGCACTGGAGTGGCTGCGCAGCAAGGTATTTTGATCAAAGACGTGCAGGCCCTCGAGCTCGCGCATCGGGCCCAGGTGGTGGCCTTTGATAAAACCGGTACGCTGACCGTGGGACGGCCTCGGATGACGGCCTTCGATCCGGTGCCTGGCGCTGATTCCAAGGACCTCCTCTCGGTGGCGGCAGGTCTGCAAAGCGGCAGCGAACATCCCTTGGCGCGCGCTGTGTTGCAGTTCGCGCGCGATGCGGGCGTGCCGATCGAGTCGCCTCAGGCGCTCAAGGCCGTTCCGGGTCGGGGCATTGAAGGTCGGGTGGCCGATCGGAGCTGGCGTCTGGCCAGCGGACGCTGGATGAACGAGCTGGGTTTGCAGGCGGCGGATGGGACGGCTTGGACGCCGCCGGTCCAGGCAGAAGGCGCCACCGTCTCAGCGCTGCTCGAGCAGGTCGGTCAAGCGTGGCAGCTGCGCGCTTGGCTGACGTTTGCCGATGAGCCCAAGCCGGGCGCGGCGCGGGCCTTGCAGGCCCTGCGCGATCGGGGTTTGCGCTTGCTGATGATTTCCGGCGACAACCGATTGGCCGCGCAAGCCATGGGCCAGCGTTTGGGCCTTGCACCCGAGGAGATACGAGCCGATGTGCTGCCGGCCGATAAGGCGGCCCTGATTGCCGACCTCAAGCGTCACGCAGTGGTGGTGATGGTGGGTGACGGCGTCAACGACGCCCCCGCGCTGGCGGCGGCCGATGTGGGGGTCGCGATGGGTTCAGGCACCGATGTGGCCATGCATGCCGCCGGGGTGACGCTGATGCGCGGTGAGTTGTCCTTGGTGGCCGCAGCGTTGGATATTTCTGATCGCACGGTGCGCAAGATCAGGCAGAACCTGTTCTGGGCCTTCGCCTACAACGTGGCAGGCATTCCGATGGCGGCCTTGGGCTACCTCAGTCCCATGCTCGCGGGCGCGGCGATGGCGCTGTCGAGCATCAGTGTGATGACTAACGCGCTTTGGCTCAAGCGTTGGAAACCGGGCGCCTCCTCGAGTTGACTTGAGCTGGCGCCGGTCTTATCCAGCCGTCTTGTCTTGGTTGGGTTGCGTCGGACTCGTCCTACTCCTGGGCGGCCTGCTTGCCGGTGCGCGCGCTCGGGGGGGCCGTCTAGGATCTGGCCTTTCGTCGACGGCGGGCCGCTTTGCGGCACCGCAGCCAGGCGATCCGGGGGCGCGGGCCTCTTAATAAGTCGATAGAGGAGACAAGCATGGAAGCCGTTCGGGTAACCGGACTGCCGCATGCGGCTGCGGCCGCTGAGGTGGAACCAAGGGGATTGGCGTGGCAAGCGGACCGCCTCTCTTCGCCAGGGACAACGTGGGCGACGGTGGGCATCCATCATCAGCGCGCCCGGGCCCTTGCGGCGGGCCTGGTGCTGTCGCACCGTTTGCGTGCGCGCCATGGGCCGGGACCGCAGGCGGGCCTGCGTGAGCAGGCGGCGCGCGTCATTGGATTGACGGCGCGCCTTTGGCTTGGAAGCGCCCGCCTGCCGGAAAACCCTAATAAACCTAAGCATGCACCCGAGCCATGATGGAGGCTTCAACAAAAAGGAGCTCGAATCATGAAGCTGAACGTCAATGGAAAGGTGCGCGAGCTCGATGTAGAGCCGGACATGCCCCTGTTGTGGGCCTTGCGGGACGAGCTTGACGAAAAAGGGCCCAAGTTTGGTTGCGGCATTGCCCAGTGTGGCTCTTGTACCGTCTTGCTCAATGGGGAGCCTGTGCGCTCTTGCTCCTACCCGGTCTCGGCGGCCAGTGGTCAGAAGGTGGTCACCATCGAGGGTCTGGCCAATAAGGGCAAGCTCCATCCGGTGCAGCAGGCCTGGATCGACCATCAGGTGCCGCAGTGCGGCTATTGCCAGGGCGGACAGATCCTGGCGGCGGTGGCTTTGCTCAAGAAAAAACCCAAGCCCACCGATCAGGACATTGATGCGGCCATGACCAATATCTGCCGTTGCGGCACTTACGCGAGGATACGCAAAGCGATCCATGCGGTTGCTGCCAAGGGGGTGCGGGCATGAAAACGGAACTGAACACTCTCAAGCGTGCGGATCGGCGCTTTTTCCTCAAAACCTCCGCGACGGCGGCCGCGGGCCTGAGCCTGGGCTTTTATCTGTCCGGCCGCAGCGATGCCAACAACGCGCCCCGACTTAATGCCTGGGTAGAGGTGTTGCCCGATGAGACGGTCGTCATCCGCTACGCTCGCACCGAAATGGGCCAGGGCAGCCGCACGTCGGCGCCGATGCTGGTGGCCGAGGAACTCGACGCCGATTGGAGCCGGGTCCGGGTGGAATATGCCACCGCGCATGAGAATCTGGCAGCCAAGCGGGTGTATGGTGACATGGCCTCAGTGGGCAGCCGCACCATCCGGCAATCACAGGAATACCTGCGCAAAGCCGGTGCAACGGCACGCCACATGTTGGTGGCGGCCGCTGCACAGCAGTGGGGGGTACCTGCCTCGCAGTGCACGACTGCCAAGGGCCGCGTGATTCATGCGGCCAGCAAGCGCTCGCTGAGCTATGGCAAGCTGGCTGCAGCCGCGGCCAAGATGGACCCGCCCAAGGAAGTGTCCCTGAAGGATCCCAAGAACTGGACGATCGTGGGCAAGCCGCTGCCGCGCGTCGATATTCCCGATATCGTCACCGGACGCATTCGCTACGGCATTGATGCGCAGGTGCCCGGGATGCTGCATGCGGCGGTGGCTGCATGCCCGGTCTTCAATGGCAAGGTTCGCTCCATGGATGCCTCCAAGGTGCAAAACCGCCGCGGTATCGTGCAGGTGCTCAATCTTGGAGAGTTTGTCGCGGTAGTGGCCGACAACTACTGGCGCGCCAAGGAGGCCTTGCGGGAGGTGGCCGTCGACTGGGATGTGGGTGCGCACGGCACTTTGAGCAGCGCGGCCATCATGGAGCACTTCAAGGGAGGCTTTGATCAGGCCGAACTGGCCGTCGCGCGCAACGATGGCAATACCCCCGAGGCCTTGGCCAAGGCTGGGCGCGTGATTGAGGCGGAGTACTACACCCCCTACCTGGCCCATGCCACCATGGAGCCTCTGGTCTGCACCGCCTGGCTCAAGCCCGATCGTTTGGAGATCTGGACTTCGACCCAAAACCCTGAGTCGACCTTGGCAACCGCCGCGCGTACTGCAGGCATCGATCAGTCCAAGGTGCTGGTCCATCCGATGCAACTGGGTGGCGGTCTGGGTCGCAAGAGCCCGCAGGACTTTACTCGGCAGGCGGTGATGATTGCCAAGGAAATGCCGGGTAAGCCCATCAAGATGGTCTGGAGCCGTGAAGAGGACATACAGCACGACCTGTACCGGCCAGCCAGCTTGGTTCGGTTCAAGGCCGCTCTGAATGCGCAGGGCACGATTGATGCGATGCATATTCGCGTCTCGGCGCCCTCCATCCTGGCCACTCTGCTGCGCTTGCCTTTGCCGCGTGGGGTCGATGGTCAGGCCGTGGCCAGCTTCAATGACCATCCTTACGACATCCCCAACAGCCTAGTGGACTACGCCCAGCGCAACACCAATGTGCCGGTCGGCTTTTGGCGGACGGTGGGCCATTCGCAGAACCCGTACATGCGTGAATGCTTCCTTGACGAGCTGGCAGCCGCCGCCGGCAAGGACCCACTGGCGTTTCGCCTGAGCATGCTCGGCGGCAAACACCCGCGTGACCGCTCGATTCTGGAGGCGGTGGCCAAAGCGGCAGGCTGGGGCAAGCCCCTGCCGGCCGGGGTGTTCAGGGGGATCGCGGAGACCGAGGGCTATGGCAGCTATACCGCCTGCGTCTGCGAGGTCTCGGTCAATGCCCGCGGCGAGGTCAAGATTCATCGCGTGGTGATGGGCATTGATTGCGGCTATGCGGTCAACCCTGACAACATTGAGGCGCAGATTCAGGGCAGTGTGGTGCACGGTCTGAGCGCCATCTTCTGGGGCGAGATGACGGTTAAGGAAGGGCGCATTGAGCAGTCCAATTTCCACGATTACCGCCTGATGCGTCTTAATGAAATGCCCAAGGTGGAGACCGTCATTGCCACTACCGGTGGTTTTTGGGGTGGCGTGGGTGAACCCGCCATGGCCCCACTGCCGCCGGCGCTGGTCAATGCGATCTCTGCAGCGACAGGCAAGCGCTATCGCTCGCTGCCGCTGAAGAATCACGGGCTGAGTCTGGCGCGCGCATGAGGCCAAGGGCCTCGCCCTTGGGGGTGCTGGCCTGTGCCGTGCTGATGGGGGCCTCTGCCGTGGCGCAGACGCCCTCTGTCAGCAGTGTCGAGCGTGGTCGAGCCTTGCTGGCCAATCGGACGGAGTCAGGATGTGTCTTGTGTCATGTCGTGCCCGGCTTGCCCGCAGGCGGTCAACTGGGTCCGCCGCTGACGGGGCTGGGCCGTTTGGGCGGGGCCGAGGAGTTGCGTCAGCGCATTGCCGATGCCCGTCGCTTTAACCCGCAGACCATCATGCCTGCCTACCTGAGCACGGACGGTTTGCAGGACGTGGCGGCGGCCTATCGCGGCCAAAGCGTCTTGACCGCCCAAGGCCTCGATGACATCGTGGCTTATCTGATGGTGATGGCGCGGTGAACCGGGTGCCGCCACACTGGAGTTTATGAACGTGTTTTCGGCTTCATCTCTCGGTCCCCCGGCCGGCTCTCCTGCGACTCGGCGCCGGGCCTGCGCTGTTTTGGTTGCCGCCGCGGCTGGCGCCTGGGCCTCCGGTCGGGCGCAGGCGCAGGCCATGTTTTCCGGTACCTTGCTGAGCGTGTCTCAGATGCTCGATCCGATTGTTCGGGGGCGCCCGCTGCGCGAGGAGGGCTTGTCGTTGGAGCTGCCCTTGTTGGCGGACAACGGCTTGCTGGTGCCGGTTCGGGTGGTGGTTGACAGCCCGATGACGGAACAAGACCATGTGCGCCAAATCTACCTTTTGTCTCAGCGCAATCCAGTGACTCAGATGGCCTTGTTTCATTTGGGCCCCTGGTCCGGCCGCGCTGAGGTCAGCACCCGCCTGCGCCTAGCCGGCTCACAGAAGGTGGTGGCCCTGGCTCATTTGTCCGATGGATCGTTCCGGTGGCGGCAGGCGGAGGTTGTCGTCACCGAGTCGGCCTGTGTAGATGGGAGCTGAACCATGAGTCTGGCGCGTCTTCAGCTGCCGCAGCAAGTGGTTTCAGGCCAGCTTGTAAAGGCACGTTTGCTGGTGGCCCATCCTATGGAAACCGGTTATCTGCAAGACCTCAGCGGCAAGACGATTGCCCGCAATGTCATTCGTGAACTCAGCTGTGTCTACGGTGGGCGTCAAGTGTTTCGTGTGGAGCCTTCTTCCGGTGTTGCGGGCAACCCCTTGTTCGAATTCTTCTTTCGGGCGCAGGAAACCGGCGAGCTTTTGATTCGCTGGGTGGACGATGCCGGGCAGGTCGGCGAGTTGCGGCAGCTGCTGCAGGTGCAAGGCCCTGTGTCGCGACCGAGCTGATGCCCGTCGGCCTGTTGCTGCGTTTTTGGGTCGGCTTGTGGTGTGTGCTCCTGCCGGTGCTCGTGCTGGCCCAGCAGCGCGTTTTGCCGCTTGAGCAACTGCGTTCCGGTTTGTACTTTGCCGGTAGCGATGTGCGGGCCCTGCAGGCCGATGAGTTTGGCAACCCGGGACAGCTCTGGCTCGCGCGCGGCGAGCAACGCTGGGCGGAGGCGATAGGCGCAGAGGGCAAGAGCTGTCTTCAGTGTCACGGCGCGGTGGCCCAGAGCATGCGCGGGGTGGCGGCGCGTTACCCAGCGGTCGATGCGCGCAGCGGGCGGCTGCTCCATCTTGAGGACCGGATTCGGCAGTGCCGACAGGTGCATCAGCAGGGCCCTGCTCTGGCCTGGGAGTCGGATGATCTTTTGGCCCTGAGCTTGTATGTCACGCAGGCCTCGGCCGGCTTGCCGTTGCGACTCGATGTCTCGGGGCCGGCCCGCGCGCATCTGCTGGAGGGCGAGCGCCTGTTCATGCGTCGGCGCGGGCAGCTCAACCTGGCTTGTACCCATTGCCATGATCAGAACCAAGGTCGCAGGCTCTACACCGACCTTTTGAGTCAGGGTCAGCCCAATGGTTATCCCCTGTATCGCCTGGAGTGGCAGAAGCTGGGCTCGCTAGAGAGGCGGCTGCGCAGCTGTTTGGTCGGCGTGCGGGCCGAGCTCCCCGAATGGGGTGCATTGGAGATGCGCCAGTTGGCGCTCTATTTGGGCTGGCGCGCCGAGGGTTTACCGGTCGAGGCGCCCGCGGTGCGCAAGTAAACCCTCAAGCCTTGTCTGCGCCCCTACATCCGCTCAAAGATGGCCGCAATCCCCTGACCGCCGCCGATGCACATAGTGACCAGCGCGTAGCGCCCGCTTATGCGCTGCAACTCGTGCAAGGCCTTGACGGTAATCAGAGCTCCGGTGGCGCCGATAGGGTGGCCCAGCGAGATGCCCGAGCCATTTGGATTGACCTTGGCCGGGTCCAGCCCCAGCTCGCGGGTGACCGCGCAGGCCTGAGCGGCAAAGGCCTCGTTGGCCTCCACCACATCAAGGTCATGGGTCTTGAGCCCTGTTTTCTTGAGCACCGCCTGGGTGGCCGAAATGGGGCCCACGCCCATGTATTTGGGGTCCAGCCCGGTGTGCGCATAAGCGACCAGTCGGGCCAGCGGTTTGGCGCCGCGGGCCTTGGCGGTGGCGGCCTCCATCAGCACGACGGCCGCCGCGGCATCGTTGATGCCCGAGGCGTTGCCGGCAGTGACCGTGCCGTTTTCCTTCAGGAACACCGGCTTGAGTTTGGCGAAATCATCGGCCTTGGCCTGGCTGCGGAAATGTTCGTCGATGGCATAGGGCACTTCCCCCTTTTTGCTCTTGAGCATCACCGGCACGATCTGGCTGCTGAAGTAGCCCGCTTGGGTGGCGCGCTCCGCACGTTGGTGGCTTTCCAGTGCCAGGGCGTCCTGCATCTCGCGGGTGATGCCATAGCGTGAGGCCACGTTCTCGGCGGTGACGCCCATGTGTATGCCGTGGAAGGGGTCGTGCAGGGCGCCGACCATCATGTCAACCAGCTTGGCATCTCCCATGCGTGTGCCCCAGCGTTGGCTCGGGTTTAGATAGGGCCCGCGGCTCATGTTTTCGGCGCCTCCGCCGATGGCGATATCGCAATCGCCCAGCAAGATCGCCTGACTGGCCGAAACGATGGCCTGCAGTCCGGAGCCGCACAGTCGGTTGACGTTCATGGCGGGCGTGCTTTCGGCGCAGCCGCCGTTGATGGCGGCTACTCGTGACAAGTACATGTCCTTGGGTTCGGTGTTGACCACATGGCCGAACACCACATGCCCGACATCCTTGCCCTCGACGTGTGCACGGGCCAGTGACTCGCGCACGACCAGACTGGCCAGCTCGGTGGGGGCCACATCCTTGAGGCTGCCCCCAAAGGTACCGATGGCGGTGCGCACACCGCTGACAACGACCACTTCCCGACTCATGACAAATCTCCCCTTCAGATGAATGGGCCTCCTGGGCCCGTTTAGATGCAAGCGGCCCCCAGCCCCGGATCGGTTGATCGGGGTGCATGGAAGGACTGACGATCATACAATTGCTCAAATTTTTGGCATCAGCTCAGCGGCGTCCTTGGCGATGCCCTCATCGAGATCTGAACCCTCCCTATGCTCGCTTACACCCACCCACAGGAGTTCGATGTCATCGTCGTCGGGGGCGGTCATGCCGGCACCGAGGCGGCACTGGCGTCTGCGCGCATGGGTTGCAAGACCCTGCTGCTGACGCACAACATTGAAACCTTGGGTCAGATGAGCTGCAACCCGTCGATCGGCGGTATCGGCAAGGGCCACCTGGTCAAGGAGGTCGATGCGATGGGCGGGGCCATGGCCTTGGCTACCGACGAGGCGGGCATACAGTTTCGGATTCTCAACTCCAGCAAGGGGCCGGCCGTGCGAGCCACCCGAGCCCAGGCCGACCGGGTGCTCTACAAGGCCGCTATCCGGCATCGCCTGGAAAACCAGCCTGGGCTCTGGCTTTTTCAGCAGGCGGTTGACGATTTGATCATCGAAGGTGACCGTGTGGCGGGGGCTGTCACGCAAGTGGGCATTGGCTTCAAAGCGCGCACAGTGGTTCTGACGGCCGGAACCTTTCTGGACGGCAAGATCCATGTGGGGCTTAACCACTATTCCGCCGGTCGCGCCGGCGACCCGCCGGCGGTTTCGCTGAGCGCTCGTCTGAAGGAGCTCAAGCTCCCGCAAGGGCGCTTGAAAACCGGGACTCCGCCGCGCATCGACGGGCGCACCATCGACTTTTCCAAATGCATACGTCAGCCCGGCGATGGCATGGACGGCGGTGAGGGCCGCAGCGTCCCGGTGTTTAGCTTCATGGGACACGGGGTGGTCCATCCCGCCCAGGTGCCTTGTTGGATCACCCACACCAATGCCCGCACCCACGAGATCATTCGCTCTGGTTTTGACCGCAGCCCGATGTTCACCGGCAAGATCGATGGCGTCGGCCCGCGCTACTGCCCCAGCGTGGAGGACAAGATCAACCGTTTTGCAGACAAGGAAAGCCACCAGATCTTCCTGGAGCCCGAGGGGTTGAGCACCCACGAGGTCTATCCCAACGGTATTTCCACCAGCCTGCCTTTTGATATTCAGTACGAGATGGTGCGCTCCATGGTCGGCCTGGAGAATGCGCACATCTTGCGCCCGGGCTACGCCATCGAGTACGACTATTTCGACCCGCGTGCCCTCAAGGCCAGCTTTGAAACCCGTGACATACAGGGCTTGTTTTTTGCCGGGCAGATCAACGGCACCACCGGCTATGAGGAGGCGGCGGCCCAGGGCCTGTTTGCCGGCATTAATGCCGCCCTGCAATGCCAGAACAAGGCGCCCTGGTTGCCCCGCCGAGATCAGGCCTACCTGGGGGTGTTGGTCGATGACCTCATCACCAAGGGGGTGACCGAGCCCTATCGCATGTTCACCAGCCGAGCCGAATACCGGCTGATGCTGCGCGAGGACAATGCTGACATGCGACTGACCGAGCAGGCCCGTGAGCTCGGTTTGATTGATGATGCCCGCTGGGACGCCTTCAATCGCAAGCGCGAGGCCATTGCACGAGAGTCGGAGCGGCTGCGTCAACTCTGGGTTCATCCTGCCAAGCTCACTCCCGCCGAGGCCGAGCGTGTGCTGGGCCAGGGTATCGAGCGCGAATACCGCCTCCTGGATCTGTTGCGCCGGCCTGGGGTTGGCTATGAGGCGCTGATGTCGCTCGAAGGCGGGGCTTATGCAGACCCCCAGCTTTTCTCGGCCAAAGACGAGCCTGCGTTCCGGTCGGCGGTGATCGAGCAGATCGAGATATCGGCCAAGTACGCGGGGTACATTGATTTGCAGAAGACCGAGGTCGAGCGGGCTGCCTACTACGAGCACCTCAAGCTGCCGGCCGAGCTTGATTATTTGCAGGTGCCGGCCTTGAGCATGGAGGTGCGGCAGAAGCTGGCCCGCCACCGCCCGGAGACCCTGGGCCAGGCCTCGCGCATTTCAGGGATCACGCCGGCGGCCATTTCCCTGCTGCTGGTGCACCTGAAAAAGGGTCTCTGGAAGCATCGCGACACTGAGAAAGCGGCGGCATGACGCTCGCCGATCCGCTGCGCCCGGCGCTCGATGCCGGGTTGGCTCAACTGGGCCTGGTTCTGGCGCCTCAGCAGCGCGACAGCCTCTTGCGGTACCTGTCCCTGATTGCCAAGTGGAACCAGGTCTACAACCTCACTGCGGTGCGTGAGCCGGCGCAGATGTTGACCCAGCACCTGCTGGACTGCCTGGCAGCGGTCACGCCTTTGCAGCAGCATCTGGCGCCGCTGGGTGGCGCAGTGCGCCTGCTCGACGTAGGCGCAGGCGCTGGACTGCCTGGGGCGGTTTTTGCGCAAATGCTGGGCGACCGTGTTTCGGTGACCTGCGTGGATGCAGTAGCCAAGAAGGCCGCCTTTGTTGCCCAGGTGGCCGCCGAACTCGGCTTGAAGAACTTGTCGGGCCTGCATGCGCGGGTAGAGTCTTTGCCCGGCCCCTACGAGGTAATTGTGTGCAGGGCGTTTGCGACTTTGGCTGATTTTGTGCGGGGCTCGCAGCGGGCGCTGGCGCCGGCGGGCGTCTGGCTGGCCATGAAGGGCAGGCGCCCGGAGGAGGAAATTGCCGCCCTGCCCCGCGCGGTGGAGGTATTCGCTGTAGAGCCGCTGAAGGTCCCGGGCCTGGATGCCCAGCGCTGCCTGGTGTGGATGCGGCCCAGGGCGGCCGCTTAGTCCTCCCCGGTCCGCGGGGTTTCACGTGAAACAGCGGACGGCCGGGGCGGGCGGTGCCCGGGCCTCGCCTTCATGGCTCGGTCCTGGTGCCTCGCCGCCCATCGGGGGTGTTTCACGTGAAACAAGAGGCGGGGAGTTCGCGCGGCGGGGTGCGTCGGCCTTCTGCTTGTTTGCAGAAATCGGCCCAAATGGCTCCTCGCCTGCCATTACACTGGGCCCCTTTGTTCTTGAGGTGGACATGCTCGGCTCTTTTGCTGGCATTGCAGATTTCGGCGCGTTCGTGCTGACTACGGTCGTCTTTTTGGCCATTCCTGGGCCGGGCAATCTGGCTTTGGTCACCTCTACCGCCAAGGGCCGAATTCCCGGTGGCTTGGCGGCCACCCTGGGTGTGATTGCTGGCGATCAGGTCCTTCTCTGGGCGGCGGTGGCCGGGCTGTCGGCGGTGCTCACCGCTTCTCCGACCGGCTTCGGCCTGATCCAGTGGGCCGGAGCGGCTTATTTGGCTTGGCTGGGTTTTCGAATGATCACCGCCAAGCCAGGCGATGCGCCCGTTCTTGAAATTCGCCCGGGCCAGTATTTCCGCCAGGCCCTGTTTATCACCCTGCTCAATCCCAAGGCCATCGTTTTTTACATGGCTTTTTTCCCGCTTTTTGTCGATCCGGCCCAACACCGGGGCTTGCTCACCTTTGCGGTGATGGCGGTCACGATCGCCGGGCTGACTTTCCTGTATGGCTTGGGGGCCACTTTGCTCACCTTCCATCTGTCTGAGCGGTTTCGGGCCAGCCCTTGGATGAAGTCGGCGCTGGAGAAACTCGCCGGGGTTTTGCTGATCGGCTTTGGATTCAAGTTGGTTCTTTCCCGTTGATCGGGTTTTTTTAGCGCACCCTCAGTTATGGCCAAGATCTTTTGTGTTGCCAATCAAAAAGGCGGCGTCGGCAAGACCACCACCACGGTCAATTTGGCGGCGGGCTTGGCGCGACTGGGCAAGCGGGTCCTCCTGGTTGATCTCGATCCTCAGGGCAATGCGACCATGGGTTCGGGCGTCGACAAGCGTGAGTTGGCTTTGTCGGTCTATGACGTCCTGCTCGAGTCGGCTGGTATTGCCCAGGCCAGGCAGCGTCCGCAGAAGTTGCTTGAGGCCGGTTGCGGCTTTGATGTCTTGGGCGCCAATCGTGAGCTGGCCGGGGCCGAGGTCGAGTTGGTGGACCTCGAACGACGGGAGAGACGTCTGCGCGAGGCGATAGCCGGGGTTGAGGCCGAGTATGACTTCGTCCTGATCGATTGCCCCCCCTCGCTGTCTATGCTGACCCTCAATGGCCTCTGTGCGGCCCACGGGGTGGTGGTGCCCATGCAGTGTGAATACTTTGCGCTGGAAGGCTTGACCGACTTGGTCAACACCATTCGGCAGGTGCATGGCAATCTGAATCCGGATCTGAAAATCATCAGCTTGCTGCGCGTCATGTTCGACCCGCGCATCACCTTGCAGCAGCAGGTCAGCGACCAGCTCAAGGAGCACTTTGGTGAGAAGGTGTTCGATACCTTGATCCCGCGCAATGTCCGTCTGGCCGAAGCGCCCAGCTACGGTTTGCCCGGCTTGGTTTTTGATCCTGGCTCCAAGGGGGCTCAGGCTTTCATGACTTTCGCCCAGGAAATGTTGGAACGAGCCGAACGCCGGGGCTAGAGCTTCTTAAAAAAAGAACAGTAGGCCGCCACCAGGAGTGGCCTGCGATTGTGAAGGTGTAGATATGGTGACTAAAAAACCGAAAGGCCTGGGCCGCGGGCTCAGCGCCCTGCTGGGGCCAGCTGTTGGCGCGCCGGCCGATGAGGGCGCGGCCGCCCTTTTGCCAGGACAACCAGCGTCGCTATTGCTCGATGATCTGGTGCCCGGCCAGTATCAACCCCGAACCCGCATGGACGAGGGCGCTCTTTATGAGCTGGCCGAGTCGATCAAGGCGCAGGGCATCATGTCGCCGATTTTGGTGCGCAAGCTCCGGCAGGGCCCCGCGGCCGGCAAATACGACATCATTGCCGGTGAGCGGCGTTTTCGTGCCGCTCGACTCGCCGGCTTGGAGAGCATGCCGGTGCTCGTTCGCGATGTGCCCGACGAGGCGGCCGCGGCCATGGCGCTCATCGAGAACATGCAGCGAGAAGACCTCAATCCGTTGGAAGAGGCCCAGGGATTGCAGCGCTTGATCCGCGAGTTCGGCATGAGCCATGAGGCGGCCGCCCAGGCGGTGGGACGCTCGCGCAGCGCCGCCTCCAACCTGCTTCGCTTGCTCAATCTTGCCGATCCGGTTCAGACCATGCTCATGGCCGGTGACATTGACATGGGTCACGCCCGCGCGCTGTTGGCCCTCGACCGTGCCGCGCAGATTACGGCAGCCAACCAAGTAAGTGCGCGCAAACTTTCGGTTAGAGAGACGGAAAGCCTGGTTAAGAAACTGTCTGCTGAGTTTTCCTTGCGGCCACCCAAAGTCACCAAGGAGAAGTCACGCGATGTGCGGCGTGTCGAGGAAGAACTGGCCGACCTGCTGACCGCCGAGGTGGAGGTGCGAATTAAGAAGCAGGTCCGGCGTGGCGGCCGGGTGGAGGACTCGGGCGAGCTCGCGATCGCTTTTTCTTCGCTGGAGCAGCTTAACGCGCTGATTGATCGCCTGCGTTCCGCCTAGCTTACCCGCGTCCGTCCTTCAGCTGATCTGGATATTGCCTGCCTTGATCACCGGCGCCCAGACGCGCAGCTCTTTTTGGATGAACTCGACAAATTTTTCTGAACCCAGCGGGGTCAGGGCCATGCCAAAGATCGGATCGGCCAATCGGGTCTTGATGGCCGGTTCAGCCAGGATCGAGAGGATTTCGCGTTCGAGTCGCTGGGTAATGGCTGCCGGGGTGGCCGCAGGGGCCGATATACCGACCCAGGAGACCGCCTGCACATTCGGTGCCACTTCGGACAGGGCCGGGACGTCAGGGTAGAGCGGCATGCGCTTTTCGCTGGTGACCGCCAGGATGCGCAGCTTGCCGGCAGCCACCAGCGAGGCGGCGCTGGAAGTCATCACCATATCCAGACGCCCGCCAAGCAGATCGGTCATGGCCGGTGCGGGTCCCTTGTAGGCCACGTGCACCATATCGAGCTTGAGCGCCTGCTTGAGCATCTCGCCGGCCAGAAAGCCCGAAGTTCCCACGCCAGCGGACGAGTAATTGACGCTGCCGGGCTTGGCCCTGACCATGGCCAGAAACTCTTGCACCGTCTTGGCGGGGTGTTCAGTGCGCACCACCATGTACTGGGGGAACACGCCCACGAGCGCGATGTGCTTGAAATCCTTCAAGGGG
>JBEIHE010000027.1:0-28294 GCA_040381515.1 Polaromonas sp. | reverse complement strand
TTCAGCAACGGCGGCAATAAACTGGGTCTTGTTCATATCGAAAGCCTCCAAAAGAACGGTAACTCTGACGGCGGGGTCACTCTAGCCGAGTAAGCGCGTGTCCGGATTCCGACACCTGGTGAACCCACAGGAGGCCTTAAGCAGTTTGTATGCCACTAACGCCCCGGAGGGACGGTTGTACTCAAGGCGTTTACCTCAACCGAAGCTGACCTCCTCCCTTTTAAGAGGCGTGAGGTTTTTATCTAAGTGGGTTAGTTGAAGTACCTTGTGGCGGGCTCGCTGAGAAGATCTCGCAGTGCCATGACGGTTTGCCTGGCACGCCGATTGCTTCAATGTCCTCATCTTCAACCCGGCGGCAAGCGATTGCCGGCATTTGTACAGACATCCGAAGGAGTAAATCGATGACACAAGCCGCGCCAGCACTGGTCGCCCAAGCCGTGTACGAGAACTATTTCACCGCCGAAGAGGCTTCACGGTTTTCCGCCGCCGAAATTCGGCAGGCCATTGCCTATTGGGTGGGTCAACAGCGGATGGATATTGCCGATGCCCTGGTGGCAGCCGGCATCAGCCTCTACCCCGAGAGTGAGGACATTCTGGCCATTGGCACCTTGGTTGCCGAGGTCAATCAGGACTGGGCCCTGGCGCAGGAGTGCGTCGAGCATCTTTTAAAGATTCAGGGCAAGGCTGCGACGGCCGAAACCTGGCATCACTACATTCGCATCATGCGATGCCGTGGGGCCTACTACAACGCCTTGCGCCATGTCGAGAAAGCGATCCGCCTCTTTCCGGCTCACGAGGCCCTGAGGGAGATGCACGAACAGTTGGCCGCTCTGGTTGAGGCGGCTCCCATAGAAGTCGAAGTGGAAGTGGAGTCCAAAGCCGCGTAAGGCTGGATGAGTGGCAATGCGTTGCCGCAACCAATGATCTGGAGTCATCATGACAGTCATTAATACCAATATGAATTCCCTGGTCGCCCAGGGCGCGCTGGTTCGCAACAACCGCGCTCTGACCATGGCCATGGAGCAGTTGTCCACCGGCAAGCGCATCAACGCGGCCAAGGACGACGCGGCGGGCTTGGCCATTACCAATAAGCAGACGGCGCAGATCCGTGGCTTGGACCAGGCGGTGCGCAATGCCAATGATGCCATCTCGATGATCCAGACGGCCGAAGGTGCGACCAACGAGGTCACCGCCATGCTGCAGCGTATGCGCGAACTCGCGGTGCAGGCAGCCAACGCCACTTACGTGTCGACCGACAAGGCGGCCCTGCAGCAGGAATTTGCCGAGCTGCAAGAGGAGGTGGGCCGAATTTCCGACATGACCGAGTGGAACGGTCAAAAGATTCTTGATGGCACGACATCGGTGGCGGTCTACCAGGTGGGCGCGAACGCCAGCCAGACCATTACCGTGACCTTTGGAGACTTGGCTGCCTTGAATGGCCTGTCTCAAGCGCTTACTGCCACTCTCAGTGTGACGTCGGCGACTGCGATTTCCCAGATGGATTCCGCCATTTCCGCCGTCGATACTTTCCGTAGTGGCATGGGTGCCAAGATTAATCGCTTGACCCATGCGGCCGACAATTTGGCCAACGTGTCGACCAACACCTCGGCCTCGCGCAGCCGTATTCTGGATGTGGAATACGCCAAGGCCTCCAGTGAGTTGGCCCGTACCCAGATCATTCAGCAGGCGGCCACTGCGATTCTTGCGCAAGCCAACACCTCGCAGCAGACGGTGATGAAGCTGCTGCAGTAAGCGGCGCTGAATTTGAAAAGAAGCAGCCTGCATCTTTGCCCGGCTGCTTTTTTCTTGGATGAATCAAATGTCCGCGCCCCAAGATTCAGCGGCGCCAGCCCGCGGCCCCAACTGCTTTAGCTGCAAGCACTTTGCAGTGAGCTGGGATGCGGCGCTTCCGTACTCCTGTCGCCTGATGGGCTTTAAGTCTCGCGGGCTGCCGGCCATTGAAGTGCTGCGTGCCGATGGGGTGTTTTGCCGTGGTTTCGCTGCCAAGGGTGCGGCAACCCCGGCGCCGCCTCCCGAGCCCATGGTCGGCCGCGTGCCGCGTGCCGCCGCCGAGGACGCATTTGAGGTGCTGGACAAAAAGCCCTTGGTCGCTCGAAAGGGCAGGTCGGTTTGGTCGGCTTGAGGGTTGGGGTTTTGCCCCTAATGCATCGCCGCGAGGGCGCGGCTCCCACAAATACCGAGGCATCACCGCGAGGGCGCGGCGATGGTGCCTGCCAAGCTTTGCCGCTTTGGGGCCTGTCGGGAAGTCGTCGTTTGCCGGTGCGGCCAAGGGGCGGAAGGGGATTGCCGCACATGGCACAAAGCTTGCACATCTGGCCTCACCTGTCGACTTTTGAGGTCTCTTGCATGAGCAATTCGCCGATTACCCAGCAACTGTTGTGGCTCGATCCGTTCAGGACCTTAAGTGGTCCGGAGCAGGCGCAGCTGGCCGCTGCGGGCCTGGTGGCCCAGTCGGTGACCACTCTTGATGATCTCAAGCTGCTCTGGCCCCACGCAGATTGGGTGGCGATACGCCTTGAGGGCAGCACATCGCTCTTGGCCGACGTGAAGGCGTTGTTGTCGGCTGAGGGCTCCTCGATTCCGATCGTGTGCCGGGTCGAGCGGCGCGACCTTGAGCTGGCTGTGGCGGCCATGCGTGACGGCGCCTCTCATGTGATTGCAGCCGATGAGTTTTCAGTTTCTGCTTGGCAGGCGGCCAGCCCGCGGGTCAAGAGTGCGCCGGCAGTGGCCCCAACCTCCACCAAATTTCCTGCGCCGCGCACGGTGGTCTATGTGGATCCGGTCAGCCGGCACTTGTTGGCTTTGGCGCAGCGGGTAGCCAAAGCACCTGTCAGCGTCTTGATTGAAGGGCCCACTGGCGCCGGCAAGGAAGTGCTGGCTCGTGTGGTGCATGAATCGTCCGAGCGTGCACGCGGACCTTTTGTGGCGCTCAATTGCGCCGCCCTGCCTGATCACCTGATTGAGGACATGCTGTTTGGGCATGAGAAGGGTGCCTTTACCGGTGCGGTCAAGGATCATCGGGGCCTGTTTGAGCAGGCGCAGGGCGGGACCATTTTTCTTGATGAAATTGCCGAGATGCCGATGCACCTGCAGACCAAGTTACTGCGGGTCCTGCAAGAGCGGCAGCTGGTGCGTTTGGGCGGCGAGCGTGCAATTGACCTTGATGTGCGCGTGCTTGCGGCCACCAACAAAGATCTGCGCCAGGCCATGGCCCGGCGCGAGTTCCGTGAGGACCTGTACTTCAGGCTCTCCACTTTCAAATTGAGGGTGCCGCCCCTGCGCGAGCGACCGGGTGACATCTTGCCGCTGGTGGCCCGTTTGCTGGCACGCCACGCCCACGAAGGGCGGGTGCCTATGGTCACCCCCGAGGCGCAGGCTTGCCTGCAGGCCCACACCTGGCCGGGTAATGTGCGGGAGCTTGAAAACGTGGTCCTGCGCGCGGTAGTGCTGTGCACCGGCGATGAAATCACCCCGGCTCACTTGATGTTTGATGAGCCCGCGGCCATTGAAGTCTCGATGGCTGCTGCGCGTCCTTCATCAGAGCCTCATGACCCAGGCGCGGGCGGGCCAGCCACTGTGGTGCCTGTCGCGCCGGCTCAGGCCAGCGGCTTTGCGCCGCAGAGCTTTACCGTTTCAGAAGAAAGAGCCCTCAATGCTGGGACCGTGCAGCCCCCCACAGTTGGCGCAGGTGCGTTGTCTGAACCGGCTAATTTGCAGCAGGCCGTGCAAATGAATGAACACCAGCTCATCCTGGCTGCCATACAGAGCACGCTCAGCCGCATGGATGCGGCGCGCAAGCTGGGCATTAGCCCGCGCACGCTGCGCTACAAGATTGCCAAGTTGCGCGAGAGCGGGCTGGCCTTCAACGCCTGACCAACGGAGACACCATGATCGAAAAAGTCAACTCCAATGCAAACATCCAGGCCATGCTGGCGACCCTGCGCGCGCATCAGGCGCAAGCGGCGGGCGGAGCTGCCGCCCTGGAGAGCCCAGCGGTTGAAAAGCCGGACTTTGGTGAGTCGGTCAAGTCTTTGCTCAATCAGGTCAATGACGCGCAAATGAGAGCCCGCCAAATGACCGAGGCCTACGAGCGCGGCGAAGACGTGCCGCTGACCGACGTGGTGCTCGCGATGCAGAAATCGTCCCTGAGTTTTGAGGCCACTTTGCAAGTGCGCAACAAGGTGCTCAAGGCGTATGAAGAAATCATGAACATGCCGGTGTAACGGCCCATGTTCTAAAAACCAGACGCTGACTCATCATGGCCACATCCGCCACCGCTACAGCCCCTATGCCAGGCATGGCCGCGCCCGCATCGACGGGCGGCGCCTTGACGACAACCAACTCGGCTCCAGTGGCCGATGGAGTGCCCGCCCAACCTGGCCTCCTGGGCAAGATGTTTGCGCCCGAAGGGCCCTTTGGCCCTTTGCGCCAGATTTACGACCAGCCGGCTGTCAAGAAGGCCATGCCCTTCATGCTGGTGGCGATCATTTTGATGGTCTTTGCCTTTATCTACATGGCCATCAACGCGCCCACCTACCGGTCGGTGACGGCCGGTATGAGCGAGGCCGACACTCAAGCGGCGATGGAGGCGCTCAAGACCACAGACTTCAAGCCGCAGATTGACAGCGGTACGGGTCAGGTGACGGTACCCAGCCAGCGCTACCACGAGGCCCGGATTTTTCTGGCCTCCAAGGGCATCCCCAAGGCGGCGCCTACCGGCCTGGAGTCGCTGCGCGAGCAATCGGCCATGACCACCAGTCAGTTCATGGAGCAGGTGCGGTATGTGGCGGCGATGGAGCAGGAGCTGGCTCGCAGCATCATGGCCATTCAGGCGGTGCAGATGGCTCGGGTGCATTTGGCCATGCCCAAGCAGTCGGCTTTTGTTCGCGACCGCACCCCGCCCAAGGCGTCGGTGGTGGTGACTCCGCATCCTGGGCGCTTGCTGACACCGCAGCAAGTGCAGGCCATTGTCAATCTGGTGGCCTCTAGCGTGCCTTTGCTCACGCCCGAAAACGTGGCGGTGGTGGACAACCTGGGCAAGCTCATTACGGAGTCGGCCGAGCTGCGTCCGCTGGGATTGACGTCCGCCCAGGCCGAGCACAAGAGCAAGATGGAAGAACTGTTGCGCCAGCGGGTCAATGATTTGCTGGCGCCGATTGCCGGCGAGTCCAATGTGCGCTCGCAGGTCAATCTGTCCCTTGATTTCAGCCAATCAGAGACGACGACCGAGAATTTTGATAACCGTGACAAGGGTCCGAAGACGCGTTCGGAGGTTTTGGCAGAAGAGCGCAATTCGGCGCGCGAGGCCTCAGGAGTGCCTGGAGCTTTATCCAACACGCCCCCGCCAGCCCCCACGGCCACGACCAACACCGCGGTAGGCGGCGCCCCAGGCGCACAGGGCCGGGATGTCACCTCGCAGAGGCAAACGCGCAACTATGAACTCGACCGGTCGGTGCGGCATGTGCGCAGTGCCACCGGCACCGTCGAACGCCTGACGGTGGCGGTGGTGCTCAACGAGCGGCCACCGATCATCGGTCCTAAAAATGAGAAGGGGGAGTCGCCTGAGCCGCAGCCGAACCCCTATAAGCCCGAGGAACTGGAACGCATGCAAAATCTGGTTCGCAGCGTGGTGGGTTACAACGAGCAGCGCGGTGACGTGGTGACCGTGGTGGCGGCCAAGTTTGAGCCGGAAGTGCTGCCTGATATGAGCTTGCCTTGGTACAAGGACGAGAGCGTCATGAGCAATCTCAAGAGTGGCTTGCTGGGCCTGGCCTTCCTGGCCTTCCTCTTCCTGGTGGTTCGTCCTGCGGTCATGCATGCGATCAATGGTGAAAAAGAGGCCCAGGAGGCCGCGGCTCTGGCACTGGCCAAGCCCCTGCCTGACGGGGAGCTCACGCCCGATGAGATCAACGCCATTCAGTTGGGTGAGGGCGAGACCTTGGAGCAGCTCAAGGCCAAGCTCAAGCCCAAGAAGTCGACCATTTCAATGGAGATGCTCGATACGGCCAACTCTTATGACGACAAGGTGGCCCTGGTTCGCATGATCGTGGCGGAAGACTCCTCGCGGGTGGCCAGCGTGCTCAAGAAAATGATCAACGTGGCTTAAGGCCTGCGTTAACAGACGGAGATCGTCATGGCAGAAGAGGTCAAAGACACCAAAGCGCAGGAACTGCAGCTGGCCCTTGAGCGAGAGATGGCCGATCTCAGCGGTACCCAGCGTGCTGCGGTGATCATGCTCTTGCTGGGTGAGCAGCAGGCATCTGAGATTATTCGGTTTCTTAATCCGAAAGAGGTTCAGGCGCTCGGAGCGGCCATGGTGTCGGTGGCCGATCTTTCGCAAGAGGCGGTTAACGCGGTGCTCGATGAGTTTGTGGCCACGATCAAGAAGCAGACTTCTTTGGGCCTGGGTACGACCGACTATGTTGAAAAAGTGCTCAAGCGTGCTTTGGGCGACGACAAGGCGGCATCGGTGCTCAATCGCATCATGCCCGGACAAAGCACCAAAGGCCTGGACATCCTGGCGTGGATGGACCCGCGATCGATCGCCGACATGATTTATGGCGAGCATCCGCAGGTGATTGCCATCATTCTTTCCGTGCTCGAGCAACAGGTGGCTGCCGATGTGCTGTCTTACCTGCCCGACGAGTCCCGGCCGGAGATCATGCAGCGGGTGGCCAGCCTTGATACGGTGCAGCCTTCGGCCATGAGCGAGCTCGAAGCCATCATGAAGAAGCAGTTCGCGACCAACTCCTCGACCAAGTCTTCGAGCTTTGGTGGAGTGAAGGCGGCCGCCCGAATCATGAACCTGACCAAGACCGAGCTCGAGGCCTCGGTCATTCTGGGCCTGAACAAGCTCGATCCGGATCTGACCATGCGGATTCAGGACAACATGTACACCTTCGACAACCTGGTGACCATGGACAACCGCGGTATCCAGACGCTCATGCGCAATATCGATACCGACCAGTTGATGATTGCCCTCAAGGGCGCGAGCGATGAAGTCAAGGACAAGTTCTTCGGCAATATGTCCGAGCGTGCGCGCAGCATGTTCAAGGACGATATGGACGCCAAAGGACCGATGCGCATCACCGATGTCGAGGACGCGCAGAAGAAGATCATGCGTACGGCCCGAAAGCTTGCCGATGCGGGCGAGTTGATGCTGGGTGGAGGCGCAGACTTTGTCTAATGGGCAGGTCAGGGTCCAGGCCGAGGAGCGGACGGCCCGGGTGTGGCAGCCGGCTGAATATTCTGGCGCCGGTCGGGTCAGCCAGGCCTTTCAGGTCAGCGCCTGGATGGACGTCAGGCCGGCCGCCTTTGAGGTACCGACCTTCGAGAAGCCGCAGCCCGATGAAGAGCCCAGCGTTGAAGCGCTCTCTGCTCCTGAGTTGGCGCCAGAGCCGGTCGAACCGGTGATTGCCGAGCCCCCTGCCGAACCCGCGGTACACCGCGAGAGCGAGTTGCAAGCAGAACGGCAGCGGGCCTTTGAAGAAGGGCGACAGCAAGGCTTGCGAGAAGCTGCTGAAGACCTGCAGACGCAGGCGCAGGCCTGGCGCGAGCAGGCCTCACTGCGGCTCGATGCTTTGGAGCGGGGCCTTCGAGAACTGATCGACACGCCTGATCAACTGCACGAGCCGCTCAAGCGGCTGGCTTTGCATTTGGCCGAGCAAGTGGTCATCGGCGAGCTGTCGTTGGGGCCGCAGGCCATTGAGCGATTGGTGCGACGCTGCGTGGAAGAGTTGGACGCGCAAAAGGGCGCGCCGGTCAAGATTGAAGTGCACCCCGATGATTTGGGTCCGCTGCAGGAGCTGCTCAAGTGTGTGTCTGTTGATGGCAGCGAGTCGGCGGGCAGCAAGCCCATGCCATGGATCTTGCAGGCCAATGCCTCGGTCTTGCCGGGTAGCGTTAGAGCCAGCGCCAACGATGCGATGGTATTTGATTTGGTCGAGCACCGGCTGGAAGCGCTGGCGGGACAGCTTTTGCGCGCGCCAGCGGTGGCGCGACAGCAGTCGGCCTTTAAGCCCGAGCGCCTGGCCGCCCGAAAGGCGGAGGTGTCGCAAGTACTCGATGCCCAGCCCCGGATGGCCGAGCCGGCGCGGGGAGGGCGCTTTGCACCCGTGATCGAAGCCGATGTGGCTTCGGTTCAGGATGCCGATGCGGACAAGGAGGCCGGGCAGGAAGATGCGCCTAGTCGCCCAGACCCGCAGGAGCCTCTGTCATGAGCGGCAGGCCCAATCGCCGCGAGGGCGCGGCTCCAACACATGCAGCCAATCGCCGCGAGGGCGCGGCTCCCACCACCCCTCGCAGACCCGCCTCCCAGACCTGTCTGCCTTTGTGGGAGCGCCGCCCCCGGCGCGATCTCCCCGCTCTCGTAGGAGCACCGCCCCCGGCGCGATCGCTTCGCCGCGAGGGCGCGGCTCCAACGGTATCCGGTTTTCGTAGGAGCGCCGCCCCCGGCGCGATCGGGTCCGCCTTCGTTTCACCAGGACTCCCTGCATGATGGCTTTTGCTGAAGAAGTCGAGCGCAGCATCGCCACCATTCGGGCGCCCGAACCCGAGCGATGCGGGACCTTGGTGCGTCTGGTGGGTCTGCGCATGGAGGCGCGGGGCATCATGGCGCCGGTGGGAACTTGCTGTGAAGTGATCGGCCGCCACGACCATCGGGTAGAAGCCGAGGTGGTCGGGTTTCAGGACCAGACCTTGTTTTTGATGCCCTATACCGATCCGGTCGGCATAGGGCCGGGCGCCTCGGTGCGCATCGTGCCCGGTGCGGGCCAGGTGTGCCTGGGCGATGCCCTGCTGGGTCGGGTGATTGACGGCCGTGGATCGCCGCTGGACGGACTGCCGGCCCCGCGCTGCGACAGCCATCTTTCGATTTTGGGGCTGCCCGTCAATCCGATGGAGCGTGGCCCGATCAATCGCGTGCTCGATGTCGGCATCAAGGCCATCAACGGCTTGCTGACGATTGGACGTGGGCAGCGTATTGGCCTTATTGCCGGCTCAGGAGTGGGCAAGAGCGTGCTGATGGGTATGCTGACCCGCCTGACTGAGGCCGATGTGGTGGTGATCGGCCTGATTGGTGAGCGCGGCCGTGAGGTGCAGGCCTTTATTCAAGAGACGCTGGGTGCCGAAGGCCTGGCCAAGGCGGTCGTGGTGGCTTCGCCGGCCAATGTTTCCCCGGTGCTGCGTCTTAAAGCGGCCCAGATGACACACCTGGTGGCTGAATACTTCAGGGATCAGGGCCGCGATGTATTGATGTTGGTCGATAGCCTGACGCGGGTCGCGCATGCGCAGCGTGAAATCGGACTGGCCATTGGAGAGCCTCCGACGGCCAAGGGCTATCCGCCTTCGGTTTTTGGTCTGCTGTCCAGCCTGATCGAGCGCGCCGGTCCAGGCCGGCATGGACATGGTTCGATCACGGGCATTTACACCGTGCTGGCCGAGGGCGATGACGCGCAGGACCCGATCGTGGATATCGCACGCGCGTCTTTGGACGGGCAGGTGATGCTCTCGCGCAAGCTTGCGGATGCCGCTCACTATCCCGCCATCGATCTCAATGGGTCGATCTCGCGTCTGATGCAATCGTTGCTCGGGGCTGATGACCTGAAGATGGCCAATCGTTTCAGGCGCCTGTGGTCGCTGTATCAGCAGAACGTCGATCTGATTCAGGTGGGGGCCTACGAGGCGGGCAGCAATCTTGAGCTGGATGAGGCGATTCGCCTTCGCCCCGCCATGGAAAACTTTTTGCGCCAGGACATGCACCTGGGCGAGTCCGAACCCATGACCCGTGAGAGCTTGCGCCGTCTGGTGGCAGGCTCCTGAGCGCTCACCCCATCACAAGGTATCCACCATGAATCAGCCCCGTGCTTGTTGGAGTGTGCTGCTGAACAAGGCGCAGGAAGAGGTGGCGCGGGTCCAGGGCGAACTGGCGGCGCTTCGCGAGCGACGGCAATCGCTGGGGGCCAGCCGTGAGCGCCTGCTGTCCTTGCGCGAAGACTACATCCGCGCCCCGCAGAAGGGTGCGGTCAGTGCCGGCATGATGGAAACCCTGAACCGGCGTCAATTCGCCGATCAGCTCCTGGTGCTGGTTGATCGGGTTGACCGGGATATTGCGCAGGTGGAGCAGGGGCTTGCCCGTGCGCGGGCCCGGCTGCTCTCGGCTGAGCGGGAGCGACTGAAGATGCAGTCGCTGCAGGCCCATGATGAGAAGCAGGTGCGCGACGACCGCGCGCAACGCGAACGGCGCCAGCTCGATGATCTGGGCACCCTGCGCCATGTTCACGGAGCCAGGCCATGAGGACCCCGGCGATATCCCCGACGTCCTCGATATTTGTGGACAACCGTGGCGCGCCCGACCGGACCCCGCCTAGAATTTTGGAGCGGTCATGCGACTAAGAGATCTTTTTCTTCTCAGTTCGGTCGTCGTCGTGATCGGTGCATCGATGCTTTATCCGGCAGGCGCCGATGCGGTCGCGGTAGACGCATTCAAGTTTAATGATCCGGAGTCGAGTCTTCGATATCGGCCTGTTTTTCCATCATGAAGCGCACTCTTTTTGATCTGCTCCTCGTCATCGCCCTGGGCGCTGTGGCCGCCTTGGGCTGGATGCGTTATCAGGCCGGTGTGGCGGTGGCCGCGCAAGCGGCCGAAGTGGCGCCACCGGCTGCTGCCGCGATGACCAAGCTGACAGAGTCCGAAACGGCGCTCCAGACCTTGCAGGCCGATCTGACGCCCCTGCGCGAGCAGTCGGCCCAGCTAGCGGCCTACCGTTCTGCATTTGCCAACGGTGAGGTGTTGCGCGATCTGGAGGCGGCCTACCGCAAGGAAAAGGCGCCGCTCAGTCCGGAGCGCCAGTTGGGCTTGGGCGCGATTCGGATGCTCACCAAGGGCGGTGCTGATCCGGCGGCGGTCGATGCCTTCCGCAAGGCGCTCGATTCGGCCGATTGGGGCACCCGCAAGAACCTGATCTGTGCGGCCCAGAATGCACTGGCCTCTGCGGGTGAGAAAGTGGAGGTTCTCTCGAGCTGTGTGCAGGCTCAAGCCCAGCCCGCGCAGGGTGCAGAGGCAGCGGCACAGGCCGCAGGTACGGCGCAGTCCGCAGAGGGGGGCAAGGCGGCTGAAGGCGCCGCCGCCGAGGGCGCGCAGCCGCCTAGGACTCAGGCCGAGCGGCGACTAGAGGAGGCCGCCCGAAAATCTGACGCCAAGCAGGGCAGTGGATTGCCCCCCTGGTCTTACGAAGGCGAGCTGGGGCCTGACTATTGGGGCGAGCGTTATGCCATGTGTGGGCGTGGCCGCAACCAGTCGCCGATCAATATCGCGGGACCGGTTCTGCGCGTGAAGTACGAGCTGATTCACGATTACCGCAACGGCCCGCTGGCCATCCTGAACGACGGACGGACCTTGCAGGTCAATGTACAGCCGGGCAGCCGGATGCGGATTGACAGTTTGCCCTATGAGCTGCTGAGCCTGACGTTTCAGCGGCCTGCCGGTGAGCAGATTGACGGCAAGACCTTCCCCATGGGTATTCATCTTCTGCATCGGGACTTGACCGGCAAGCTGGTCACCGTGGTGGTGCTGATGCGCGAGGGTAATGAAAATCCGGGGATCAAACAGATCTGGAGCAACGCCCCAAAGGCGGAGGGACCCGAGGTCAAGCCCGAAGGCGTGACCTTCAACCCGGCCAATCTGCTGCCTCGCGATATGAAGTTTTTCATGTACGACGGCTCTATGACGGCGCCGCCGTGCACCGAAAACATGCGCTACTACATCTTGCGCGAGCCGATCAATATTTCTCGTGACCAGATCTTGCAGTTTCCGTTCAAGATCAGCTCCAGGCCAGTTCAACCGCAGAACGGTCGGCCGATATCGGCCAATTAAAGGGAGTTCCTGCGATGAAACGCCTGATTTTTGAAGTCTTCCTGCTGATTGCCTTGGCCGCAGCCGGGCCTTATGTGTGGTACCTGCACAGCAAGGTGGGAGCCGATACCACCAAGGTGCAGACCATGACCGAGCGAGGCCAGGAGGCCGAGCAAAAGCTCGAGGAGGTCACCACGGCGCTGGAGACCGCCAGACGAGAGGTCGAACCCTTGCGGCTGCAGGCGCAGCAGCTGCAGGCCTTGCGCGCCTCACTCGCCTCGGGCCAGACCCTGCGCGATCTGGAGGCCGCCTATGCCAAGGAGAAGACCCTCAGCCCCGAGCGGCTTCTGGGTGTGGGCGTCTTGCAGATCATGTCGACCGGCAAGGCCAATGAGGCCGCGATCGATTCGCTCAAGAAGGCGATGGCCGCTTCGGACTGGGGCAGCCGCAAGCAAATCATCTGTGCCGCTCAAAACGCCCTGTCTTACGCAGGGCAGACGCTCGATGTGCTGTCTGAATGCAAGCCCCAGTCGGCCAGCCCTGCCCCCGCTGCGCCAGCGGAGAAAAAGGCAGACAGCTGACCTGAGCCTGTCGCTCTGGCTGTAATGCGGCGCGGGCCGCACGGCCGAATCGCGCCGAGGGCGGCGCTCCCACCCCTCTTTGGAAGACCGCTCTCGGTGTCTTGGTGGGAGCCGCGCCCTCGCGGCGATCTCCCTTCTGCGGGTATCCTTGCGCACTTGACCCTGGGGGAGAGTTCATGAGCTGGCCAGTGATGGTGTTTGATATCGAGTCCATCCCCGATCTTGCGGGCATGCGTGCTTTGGGCATGCTGGAGGGCGATAACGACGATAAGGCCTATGAGGCCTGGGCGGCCAAGCGAGCGGCTGAGGGCAAGAGTGATTTCGCCCCTTTGTATCTGCAGCGGGTGCTGGTGATCTCCTGTGTGTTTCGCAACGCCGAGGGCTTGCGGGTGCACTCTTTCGTTGATCGGGAGACGGAGGGCCAGAGCCAGGAGGGTCGGATCGTCCAGACCTTTTTCAATACGGTCGAAAAGCACTTGCCCCAACTGGTGAGCTGGAATGGCGGCGGCTTTGATCTGCCGGTGCTGCACTACCGCGGGCTCAAGCATGGCGTGACGGCCAGCAAGTATTGGGACATGGGGGAGGGGGGCGACCACGACAGCCGCGAGTTCAAGTGGAACAACTACATCAGCCGATATCACATGCGGCATCTCGACTTGATGGACCTGCTGGCCCTCTATAGCCCCCGGAACAATGCGCCGCTCGATGCGCTGGCCAAGCTCTGCGGCTTTCCTGGCAAGCTGGGCATGGATGGATCGGCGGTGTATCCGGCGTATCGGCAAGGCCAGTTGGAGGACATTCGGCGCTACTGCGAGACCGACGTCATGAACACCTACCTGCTGTATTGCCGCTTCCAGAAGATGCGAGGAGGTCTGCTGGAGGCCGAGTACGAACAGGAGATGGATCTGGTGCGTTCCCGTCTGGCCGAGCTGGCCCCGACCGAACCCCATTGGCAGGAGTATCTGGCCGCCTGGCGCTGAGACAATCAGGCCATGAGTGATCAGTTTCCGCAGCCTCAGGTCGCAGGGGCACCGTCGCCTGTGCCCACCCCCGATGTGTTGTCGATCGAGTCCTTGGACATGGAGGCGCAGGGCATTGCCCACCGGCCTGATGGCAAGGTGGTGTTTGTCGAAGGCGCCTTGTCCTCTGAGCGCGTGACCGCCCGTGTGACACGCAGCAAGCACAGTTTTGATAAGGCCACAGTTGATCTGATCTTGCGGGAGTCGTCCCAGCGGGTGAGGCCTGAATGTCCGCATTTTGGTTTGCACCTGGGCGCCTGCGGCGGCTGCAAGATGCAGCATCTGCATGCATCGGCCCAGGTGGCCGTCAAGCAGCGTGTCCTTGAGGACAACTTTTCCCATTTGGGCAAGATCCAAGCGGAAAGGCTGATTCGCCCCATCGAAGGGCCCACATGGCATTACCGTTTTAGAGCGCGGCTGTCGGTGCGGTATGTGCGCAAGAAAGACGTGGTGCTGGTGGGTTTTCACGAGCGCAAGAGCCAGTATGTGGCCGATATGCAGCAGTGCCCGGTTCTGCCAGCCAACGTCAGCCAGATGCTGTTGCCGCTGCGCGAGCTCATCGGCTCCCTTCAGGCGCGGGAGACTTGTCCGCAGATTGAGTTGGCGTGCGGCCTGGTCGAGGGCCAGCAGATCACGGCCCTGGTCTTGCGACATCTGGAGCCCTTGTCTGCCCCCGATGCCCAGCGTTTGCGAGAGTTTGCGGCGAACTGGCCGGGCGTTCAGTGGTGGTTGCAACCCAAGGGGCCCGATACGGTCCATCGCCTGGATGAGGACGTGCCAACCCTGGCCTACGAGCTGCCCGAGTTCGGCGTGCTCATGCCCTTCAAGCCGACGGACTTTACGCAGGTCAATCCCCATATCAACCGGGTGTTGGTGCAGCGTGCGCTGCAGTGGCTGGATGTGCAGTCCGATGAGCGGGTGATCGACTGGTTTTGCGGTTTGGGTAATTTCACGCTGCCGCTGGCTACTCGCGCCGGTCAGGTGCTGGGCATTGAAGGCAGCGCCGCACTCATTGAACGCTCCCGCGAGAACCTGGGGCTGAATGTGCGGCGGCGGCTGGAAAAGCAGTTGCCAGCCTTGTGTCCCACCGAGTTTCTGACGCGCAATCTTTTTGAAATGACGCCGCAGCAGCTGGCGCTCGATCCGGTGGCTGACAAGTGGCTCGTCGATCCTCCGCGCGAAGGAGCTTTTGAGTTGTTCAAAGCGCTCGCCGCCCTGCACCCACACGGCCAGCAACGTGCGAGAGTCAATCGGGACGGCCAGAAGACCGACGAGTTCGTGATTCCGCCTGTGCAGCCGCCTCAGGGCTGGATGGCGCCGCGCCGCATTGTCTACGTCAGTTGTAATCCGGCCACTTTGGCTCGCGATGCATCTTTACTGGTGCGTGAGGCGGGCTACCGTTGCATTGCCGCTGGCGTGGTCAACATGTTTCCGCATACTGCGCATGTGGAGAGTCTGGCGGTGTTTGAGCGGCCATGAAAAAAGGGACCCGAAGGTCCCTTTGAGTGCAGAGCGCGCTGCTTATTCGCGGTCGCCGCCGAATATGCCCAACAGCGACAGCAGGCTCTGGAAGACGTTGAACAGGCTCAGATAGATGCCCATCGTGGCGGTGATGTAGTTGGTTTCTCCGCCATCGATGATGCGCTTGAGGTCGTACAGGATGAAGGCCGAGAAGATGCCGACGGCCATCATGCTGATGACGATCATGCCGGTGGATGAGCCCACAAACACGTTGATGATGGCGCCCACCATCAAGACCAGCGCGCCGACCATCAGCCATTTGCCCATGCCCGAAAGGTCACGCTTGATCACGGTGGAGAGGCTGGCCATCAGCACGAACACGCCAGCGGTGCCGCCGAAGGCGGTCATGATCAGATCTGCGCCGTTCTTCATGCCCAGCACCATGGCCAGCAGCCGCGAGAGCATCAGGCCCATGAAGAAGGTGAAGGCCAGCAGCACCGGCACGCCGGCGGCAGAGTTCTTGGTTTTCTCGATGGCGAAAATGAAGCCGAAAGCGCCACCCAGGAACACCAGCAGGCCCGTGATACCGCCCAAGGAGGCCGTAATGCCTGTGGCCACTCCAAGCCAGGCGCCCAGAACGGTGGGCACCATGCTCAGGGCCAGGAGCCAGTAGGTGTTGCGAAGCACGCGATTGCGCTCGGCTGCCGAGGGCAGCGAGCCAGCGTACTCAACGGTTTGATAGGGATGGTTCATGTGGATCTCCTTGAAATCCGGACCAGGGAAACGGGGTGCGTCTAAAGGCGCTACACCGGTCTGACCGTGGGCTCGATTTTAGGGACAGGGCGCCTTTGTCAAGGCCCGTCCTACTTTTTGTGCGGTTTTTGCAGGGCCTCTTTGGCTTGGGCTGTCGGGTACGGATCGGCAGGGCGTATCCATCGCCGGCGCTACACTGCCGGGCTTTTTCCACCCTACTTTTTTGGTGCGCGCAATGAAAACAAAACCTTTCCTGGAAATGGCCGACGTCAAGAAAATGGCCGCTGCGGCTGAAGCAGAAGCCTTGAAGAACAACTGGGCGGTCACGATTGCGATCGTCGATGACGGCGGTCACCTGCTGCATCTGAGCCGGCTCGACGGAGCCCCTGCGGTTTCGTCCTACATCGGTCCTGCCAAGGCGCGCACTTCGACTCTGGGTCGGCGCGACAGCAAGACTTACGAGGATGTGATCAACGGGGGTCGGATTTCTTTTCTCAGTGCGCCGGAGATTGAGGGCTTGCTCGAGGGCGGCGTGGCCATCATCAAGGACGGCCAGTGCCTCGGGGCGGTTGGCGTTAGCGGGGTCAAGTCCAGCGAAGATGCGCAAATCGCACGTGCTGGAATTGCCGCGCTGGGGCTGAACTGAGGGCGGGCTGCCCCAATCGCGCCGGGGGCGGCGCTCCCACTCCCCCGGTCCCGGCCTTGCTTCTGCGTGTGGCAGGCTGCATCGATCGCGCCGGGGGCGGCGCTCCCACTCCCCAGGACACCGGCCTTGCTTCTGCGTGTAGGAGCCGCGCCCTCGCGGCGATGGGCTTATCGGAAACCGACTCGATCGAGCATTTGCTGGACCCGGACCTGGTTCATGCCCAGGGTGCTGACGGGGACCGTTTCGCTTTTGAATGAGCCGCCACTCATGGCCTTGAGGGCCGGGTTTTCAAGAGTGACTCCCCTGGCTGCCGGCCATTCGTTGTTGCCATTAGCGAAGTGGTTTTGAGCATTGGTACTGGCCAGATATTCAAGAAAGCGGATCGCGCTGTCTGCATTCTTGGCGTACCTGGCCACCGCACCCCCGGCGATGTTGACATGGGTGCCGGTTGATGACTGATTGGGAAAGACCACGCCCAGCTTTTCCATCACGGCTTTGTCCGCCGCCTGTTCCGATCTCATCAGGCGTGCCAGGTAGTAGGTGTTGGTCACCGCCACCGCGCATTCGCCGGCCGCCACGGCGCGGATCTGGTCGGTGTCACCGCCCTTGGGCGTGCGGGCCATGTTTTCGACCAGTCCTTTGAGCCAGCTTTCTGTTCTTTGTGGGCCCAGGTGCTCGAGCATCGCCCCGAAAAGGCTCAGGTTGTAGGGGTGCGAGCCGGAGCGCATGCAGAGCTGGCCGCGCAGTTTGGGTTCGGCCAACTTCTCGTAGGTGTCGACATCGCCGGCACTCAGGCGCGCCTTGTTGTAGACGATGACCCGCGCCCGGGTGGACAGGCCGAACCAGGCGCTGCCTTCCGGTGTGGGTTTTGCACGAAGCGCGGGAGGAATAGCCTTTTCCAGAGTGGCCGACTTGATAGGCCTGAACAGACCGTCGACCTCAGCTCGCCAGAGGCGGGCGGCATCGACCAGTAGGATGACATCGGCCGGTGAGGCCGCCCCTTCGGCCCGCAGCCGCGCCAGAATGCCAGCGTCGTCTGCATCGATGCGCTGAATGCGTATGCCAGTGGTCCGGGTGAAGTCGCCGTAAAGGGCCTCGTCGGTTGGGTAGTGACGGGCCGAGTAGATGTTGAGCACCTTGTCCTGCGCTAGAGCGCCCAAGGCCAGGCTCCAGGGGAGTAACAGTGCGCCGATGACGCGCAGGAGTTTGGGTCGGAAGGTGGAATTGAACTTCATATTCGCAGTATATCGCAAATGCGAATCGTTCTCAATAGCATCTCCCCGTTTTCTTCGGGGGCTTGCTCGCGTTGGCTTAGCTCCCTTGCAGCTCAGTACACAAGGCGTTCAGGGCGAATTTCCTGCAAGATGGTGGTGGCGATCTCTTCGATCGACTTGGTGGTGGTGGAGAGCCACCGGATGCCCTCGCGTCGCATCATGGCCTCGGCCTCGTGAACTTCGTGCCGGCAGTTCTCCAGGCTGGCGTAACGCGAATTGGGTCGCCGCTCGTTGCGGATCTGCGCCAGGCGCTGGGGATCGATGGTGAGCCCGAAAATTTTCTTGCGGTGCGAGGCCAGTGCCGGGGGCAATTGACGGCGGTCGAAATCTTCCGGGATGAGGGGGTAGTTGGAGGCTTTGAGCCCGTACTGCATGGCCAGGTAGAGTGAGGTCGGTGTCTTGCCGCTTCGGCTGACGCCCACCAGGATGACGTCGGACTGTTGCAGGTCGACGTGACTCTGTCCGTCGTCATGGGCCAGGGAGAAGTTGATGGCTTCTATACGGTCGTCATATTCCTTGCTTTTGGAGGCGTCTGAAAAGCGTCCCACGCGGTGGTTGGACTTGATGCCCAGTTCGTCCTCCAGCGGTTCGACGAACATGCCAAACATGTCCAGCAGCATCCCATGGCTCTGCTTGATGACGCCGAGCACTTCCATATTGACCAATGTGGTGAACACGATGGGACGTTGGCCCTCTACCTCTGCGCTGTGGTTGATTTGTCGCAGCGCTTGATGGGCTTTGTCGACGGTATCAATGAAGGGCAGGCGAATGTGCCGCGGTTTGACCTCGAACTGCGCCAGGATGGCGTTGCCGAAGGTTTCGGCCGTAATGCCCGTTCCGTCGGAGATGAAAAACACAGTGCGTGCGGCCATGAGTGCGCTCCTTGCCTCGGTGGGACACCTCAGAGGCGCCCCTACAATCTTGCGATTATCGAACCGCAATCCATGGCCCACTTCCGCCGCACAGAAACAGAACAAGGCTCGCAGCCGTCCATGGCGTTCGTCCCGGTTTTCAAACCATCTGGAGTCTTGCCATGTCCCCCCTGTTTGAGGCCACCGCCCTGGTGGTACCGTTTGAGAACCTGAGAATGACGGACGTCGAGGCGGTTGGCGGCAAGAACGCCAGCCTCGGCGAGATGATTTCCCAGCTGCCCACCGGGGTTCGCGTACCGACCGGCTTTGCCACCACCGCCCATGCCTTCCGTCAGTTTCTGGCGAAAGATGGTCTGGATCGGCGGATTGCGGATCGATTGAGCCAACTCGACACCGAAGATGTCAACGCCCTGGCTGCTGCGGGCGCTCAGATCCGGGACTGGGTGCAGGCGCAGCCCTTTCCAGCTGATCTGCAACGAGCGATTGGCGAGGCCTTCGGACAGCTCAGTGCGGGCAACCCGCAAGCGAGTTTTGCAGTCCGGTCTTCGGCTACCGCCGAGGACTTGCCCGATGCATCTTTTGCCGGTCAGCAGGAGACCTTCTTGAATGTGGTGGGACTTCAGGAGGTGCTGCACAAGATCAAGGAAGTTTTTGCCTCGCTCTACAACGACAGGGCGATCAGCTACCGTGTCCACAAGGGGTTTGCGCATGCCGATGTCGCGCTGTCGGCGGGCGTGCAGCGCATGGTGCGCTCGGACATTGGCGCTGCGGGGGTGATGTTCACGATTGATACCGAAAGCGGTTTCGAGGAGGTGGTCTTCATCACGGCCAGCTATGGTCTGGGCGAGACGGTGGTGCAAGGCGCGGTCAATCCAGATGAGTTTTATGTGCACAAGCCGATGTTGCGGGCTGGAAAGCGAGCCCTGATTCGGCGCAACTTGGGCTCCAAGCTGATCCAGATGGAGTTCGCCACGCCAGAAGAGAAACAAGCCTCGGGCAAGCTGGTTAAGACCACCGATGTGCCGGTTGAAATGCGCAACCGCTATTGCCTCAGCGATGCAGAGGTCGAGCAATTGGCCCACTACGCCCTGGTGATCGAGCAGCACTATGGCCGGCCGATGGACATCGAATGGGGCAAGGATGGTACGGACGGTCAGATTTACATCCTTCAGGCCCGGCCCGAGACGGTCAAGAGCCAGTCGCGCGGCCAAGCTGAATTTCGCTACAAGCTCAAGGGCTCGGGGCCGGTGTTGGCCTCGGGCCGAGCGATTGGACAGAAGATCGGGACTGGCCCGGTGCGATGCGTGGCCCATATCGGTGACATGGATCAGGTCCAGCCCGGCGATGTGTTGGTGACGGACATGACCGATCCCAACTGGGAGCCGGTCATGAAGCGCGCGAGTGCCATCGTCACCAATCGTGGGGGCCGGACCTGTCACGCGGCCATCATTGCCCGCGAGCTGGGTATACCGGCCGTTGTGGGCTGTGGCGATGCAACGGCACGGCTCTCCAGCGGCATGCTGGTGACGGTCAGCTGTGCCGAGGGAGATACCGGGCATGTCTACGATGGCTTGATCGAGACCGAGGTGACAGAGGTCGAGCGTGGCCAGATGCCCGATCTGGACCTGAAGGTCATGATGAATGTGGGCAATCCGCAGCTCGCTTTTGATTTCTCGCTCATTCCCAATCATGGAGTGGGGTTGGCGCGGCTTGAATTCATCATCAACAACAACATTGGGGTTCATCCAAAGGCCATCCTGGACTACCCGGCCGTCGATTCCGATTTGAAAAAGGCGGTTGAAAGCGTGGCGCGTGGTCATGTCTCGCCCCGCGCGTTTTATGTGGACAAGGTGGCCGAAGGGGTGGCCACGATTGCAGCGGCCTTCTGGCCGCGGCCTGTGATAGTGCGTCTGTCCGACTTCAAATCCAATGAATACAGAAAGCTCATCGGGGGATCGCGATACGAGCCCGAAGAAGAAAATCCGATGTTGGGTTTTCGAGGGGCGGCCCGTTATCTCAGTGCCGACTTTGCCGAGGCCTTCGCGATGGAGTGCGAGGCGCTTCGGCGTGTGCGTGAGGAAATGGGGCTCGTCAATGTGGAAGTGATGGTGCCGTTTGTGCGCACCCTCGGGCAGGCGCAGCATGTGACGGAACTGCTGGCGCGGCACGGACTGGCGCGCGGACACAACGGCCTGCGGCTGATCATGATGTGCGAGGTGCCCAGCAATGCAGTGCTGGCCGATCGGTTCCTGGAGTTCTTTGACGGTTTCTCGATTGGTTCGAACGATCTGACGCAGCTCACGCTGGGGCTCGATCGGGATTCGGGCCTGGAGATTCTGGCCAAGGACTTCGACGAGCGGGACCTGGCCGTCAAGACCTTGCTGTCCATGGCCATTGCGGCGTGCAAGCGCCAGGGCAAGTATGTGGGGATTTGCGGGCAAGGTCCGAGCGATCACCCGGATCTGGCGCTCTGGTTGCAACAGGAAGGCATCGATTCACTGTCCCTCAACCCAGACACGGTGATGGACACCTGGAAGCGCTTGGCCCAGGGTTAAGCCCGGGGTAGGGCGATCGCCGCGAGGGCGCGGCTCCTACACTCCTGTGGCCTGCATGCGGATTGTGGGAGCGCCGCCCCCGGCGCGATTTGCTTCGGCGGTCGCCAAGCCCGCTTATTACAGGCTGAACCCGCTATACTAGCGGGCTTTTCCTTGCTGCACCTCCTTTTTTGACGCGGGGGCAGCTTTCAACCCAAAAGGAGTTTGCATGCGTCACTATGAGATCGTATTGCTCATCCATCCGGATCAGAGCGAGCAGGTTCCAGCCATGCTGGAGCGTTACAAGGGCATGATCACAGCCGGCGGCGGTAAGGTGCATCGTGTCGAGGATTGGGGCCGTCGCCAACTGGCCTACATGATCCAGAAAATGGGCAAGGCCCATTACCTGTGCATCAACATCGAGGCCAGCCAGGCCGTGATGGACGAAATTGAGCATGCCTTCAAGTTCAACGACGCAGTGCTGCGTCATCTGACGGTGCTCAAGAAAAAAGCCGAGACCGGGCCGTCGGTCATGATGCGCAGTGTCGAGCGTGAAGAGGCTCGCAAGGCTCAGCAGCAGGAGGCCGCCTAATCGCAGCCCTCGGCCCTTGTCCAGGGCGTTTGTGCGGTAGTGGCATTGAACCAAATCGATTTGTCGGCACGCATCGCAGAGCTTGGAGTTCTGCGTTACACGCCAGCCGGTTTACCGGCCCTCAACTTGGTGCTCGAACACGAATCCGAGCAGGTGGAGTCAGGCGGCAGCAGACAGGTCAAGTTGACGATCCGGGCAGTGGCCTTCGGGACCCTGGCCGAGCGGCTGGTCCGCATGGAATTGGGTCGCAACTGTGGGTTCAGTGGTTTTCTCTCCAGCGCACGCACTAGCAAGAGCCTCGTTTTTCACATTCAGGAATTCAACCTCATTTAAGGAGTCCATCATGCCCGGACCAAAACGTTTTTCGAAAGACAAGCGCCCCAAGCGCAACACCCAGTCCCTGTTGTTCAAGCGCAAGCGCTTTTGCCGTTTCACCGTCGCTGGCGTTGAGGAAATCGACTACAAGGACGTCGATGTCCTGCGCGATTTCATTGCCGAAAACGGCAAGATCATTCCCGCTCGCCTGACGGGCACCCGCGCCATTTATCAGCGTCAGCTCAATACCGCCATCAAGCGGTCGCGTTTCCTGGCGATGTTGCCTTACAGCGACCAGCATCGCACCGTCTGAAGGAGACTCACACATGCAAGTCATTCTGCTTGACAAAGTTGTCAACCTCGGAGGCCTTGGAGAGGTCGTGAAGGTCAAGGACGGTTATGCCCGCAACTTCTTGATTCCTTCGGGCCGCGCTCGCCGCGCCACTGCAGCGGCAATCAAGGAATTTGAGGTCAAGCGCGCTGAGCTCGAGAAGGCGGCCGCCGCCAAGCTGGCAGAGGCCCAGGCTCAAGGCGAGAAGGTCGCCGGCACCACCCTCAAGCTGACCCAGAAGGCCGGCGTTGACGGCCGCCTGTTTGGCTCGGTGACCAATGCGGATATCGCCGCTGAGCTGAGCCGTTTGGGTACCGCGGTCCTGAAATCTCAGATTCGCATGCCCAACGGCCCGATCAAGGTGGTGGGCGACCATCCGGTTAGTGTGTCGCTGCACACCGATGTGGCGGTGGACATCACGGTCACGGTCTACGGCGAGACGGCCTGACCGGTCCGAAGACCCTTCCCCAGAAGCCGCCGCAAGGCGGCTTCTGTGTTTTTAGGGCTATCCCCAGGTTCCGGGTCGATATCCCCCTCTTTCTCGCTGCTTTTCCACAGCTTTGTCCACCGGCGGCGGTCTGGGCAGCGCTACCATGCGAGCTCATTTCAGGAATCGAATGTCCGCCCTACCTTCTGAGCCAGAAAGTGGCTACCACAGCATCGACCCGCAGATCATGCAACTGCGGATCCCTCCGCATTCGATCGAGGCCGAGTCGAGCGTACTTGGTGGCCTTCTTCTAGACAACGGCGCCTGGGATCGTCTGGGGGACCTGCTTGCCGACGTTGACTTTTACCGCCACGAGCATCAGCTGATTTACGCTGCGATCGGCGCTTTGATCAATGCCAGCAAGCCCGCGGACGTGGTGACCGTCTTTGAGCAGTTGCAGGGCCAGGGTAAGGCCGATGCGGTGGGCGGTTTGCCCTACCTCAATGCGCTGGCCCAGTATGTGCCCAGCGCGGCCAATGTGCGCCGCTACGCTGAAATCGTGCGCGAGCGCTCGATTTTGCGCAAACTTGTCGCCACGAGTGATGAGATTGCCACCCGCGCTTTCAATCCAAAGGGGCAGCCGGTTTCCTTGATTCTTGACGAGGCCGAGCAGAAGATCCTGCACATCGGCGAGCAAGGCTCGCGCTTGAAAGAGGGCTTCCAGAGCATGGAGAATCTGGTCGTCGGTTTGCTTGATCGCGTCGAGGAGATGTCGCGCAATCCGAATGACGTGACAGGGGTGGCCACTGGCTTTGTGGATCTGGACAGGCAAACCTCGGGCTTGCAGCCGGGCGATCTGGTTGTGCTGGCAGCCCGACCGAGCATGGGCAAGACGGCATTGGCTATCAATATCGCCGAGCATGTGGCCTTGAACGAGCAGCTACCGGTGGCGGTCTTCTCCATGGAGATGGGGGCGGCGCAACTGGCGGTGCGTATGGTCGGCTCGATTGGCCGCATCGATCAGGGTCGATTGCGCACGGGGCGCTTGACTGAAGAGGAGTGGTCGCGATTGACTGAGACCGTCGAACGGTTGCGACACGTGCCTCTGCATATTGACGAATCGCCTGGTCTGACGGTCAGCGAACTGAGGGCCAGTGCCCGGCGCCTCGCGCGGCACTGCGGCAAGCTGGGGCTGATCGTGGTGGACTATCTGCAGCTCATGAGTGTCTCCAGCGGTATGAGTGATGAGAACCGGGCCACGGCCTTGGGCGAGATTTCCCGGGGTCTGAAGATGCTGGCCAAGGAACTGCAGTGCCCTGTGATTGCGCTGTCTCAGCTCTCGCGCGGCGTGGAATCCCGAACGGACAAACGTCCGATGATGAGTGACTTGCGCGAATCAGGTGCCATTGAGCAAGATGCTGACGTGGTGATGTTCATCTATCGCGATGAGTACTACACCAAGGAAGCCTGCAAGGAGCCTGGGGTTGCCGAGGTCATCATCAGCAAGCAGCGCAATGGCCCCACCGGAACGACCAAGCTGTCTTTTGTGGCCAAGCACACCAAGTTTGAAAATCTTCCCTATACGGGTACGTAGTTGCTCCATGCATGGCCGGGCCCGCAGGGGGCGCGCGCCGGCGGCTATCTGCGATATGCTTTAGAGCATGAAGCTCTACAACTACTTCCGTTCCTCCGCTTCCTTTCGGGTGCGTATTGCGCTGGCGATCAAGCAGCTGCCGTTTGACTACGTACCGGTGCACCTGCTCAAGGGTGAGCACAAGTCGGCTGAGTTTGCGGCCCTGTCGGCTGACAAGCTGGTGCCGGTGCTCGAAGATGGGGGCAACCAGCTGTCGCAGTCTTTGGCCATCATGGAGTATCTGGATGAGGTCTATCCTGATCCTGCCCTGTTGCCGGCCGATCCTCTGGCCCGCGCACGGGTGCGGGCGCTGGCCTTGTCGGTGGCCTGTGACATTCATCCTTTGAATAACTTGCGGGTACTCAAGTATCTGGTTCGCGAGCTGAAGGTCAGTGAAGAGAGCAAGAACGAGTGGTATCGCCATTGGTGCCGGGAGGGCCTGATGGCGGTCGATCGGCAGTTGGAGCGCTGGGGCTCCAAGCGCTACTGCGTAGGCGATGCGCCCACCCTGGCCGATTGTTGTCTGGTGCCGCAGGTTTTCAATGCCCTTCGCTTTGACGTCAGCCTGCAGGAGATGCCGCACGTGCGTGCCGTTTTTGATTTGTGCATGCAGCACCCGGCCTTTCAAGCGGCCGATCCGTCCCGCTGCCCGGATGCTGAGTAGTTTCTGGCGCCGCTGCTGATGGGATGGCATCCAGACTGGCTGGTCCCGCAGTGGCCGGCTCCGGCTTCGGTGAGGGCGGTCTGCACCACCCGGGCCGGCGGGGTTTCCCAAGGGCCTTTTGCCAGCCTGAACCTGGGCGATCATGTGGGAGACCTACCGGAGCATGTGGCGTCCAATCGCGCCACCCTGGAGGCGACCTTGCAGACGCAAGCGGTCTTCATGCGTCAGGTCCATGGCACCGAGGTCTTGAATTTGGGCCTCAATGGGGACCTGCATCCGCAGGCCGATGCGGCGATCTCGCAGGAACCCGGACGGGCTTGCCTGGTCATGGTGGCCGATTGCCTGCCAATCCTGTTGGCCCATCAAAGCCTGCCCCTGGTGGCAGCCGTGCATGCAGGCTGGCGTGGGCTGGCCGGTGCATGCGGCAGCGCTGGCGGTTCGCCGCAGGGCATTGTGGAACGGACCCTGGACTGCATGTCGGCTTGGGCGAAATGTCCGCTGGAGCGTTTGGCGCCCGGTCTGATGGCATGGCTTGGCCCCTGCATCGGTCCGCGGGCCTTTGAGGTGGGCCCTGAGGTGTATCGCGCTTACACCCTTGTGGACCCACAGGCCCAGGCCTGCTTTGTGCCCGCCGGAGCCGGGAAGTTTTGGGCAGACTTGCCGGCCCTGGCGCGGTTGCGCCTTGCCCGGGCCGGCGTGCTTCAGTGCTATGGCAATGAGGGCAGTGACGACTGGTGCACGGTGCGCAATTCAGGGTTTTTCTCGCATCGGGCGAGCGTCTTGCGGCACGGGGTGACCGGTGGCCGTATGGCGGCCGGTATCTGGCTGGTCTGAGGCCTCTGCATTGGAAGCCTCGGCGCCGGCCGCAGCAGCCTCCCGCGCCTGACGAAGCCGGCGCCTGGCGGGCGTGCCCATGATGTAGAGAACCAGGCCTAAGGGCAGCAGGCCGTAGAGCAACAGGGTGCTGAGTGCGCCGAGCACCGTCCCCTGTGGACTGGCCAGCTCGACCGCGCTCATCATGAGAACGACATAGATCCAGGCGATGGCGGTCAGGTGCATGGCGAGGCGATTTTTTAGAGGAGATTGCCCAATTTAAGACCGCTGAAAAGCAGGCTTCGACCAGACAATCTTGCCAGTTTTCACCGCCGATGAGCTCGCGCCGGTGGAAAGCCCATACCTACAATTGGTTTTCAGGAGGCAGGCGACATGAATGCGCAAGGCAATTGGCTGGAAGCTGCGCAGCAGTTCCAGAAAAATTTTCAAGGCCAGCTGCAGCAGGCCCTCTCGGCCTTTTTGCCGGGCCACGCGCCGGCGGCTCCCAGTTTTCTAAGCCAGGCCGTTCCCTCCGGCGAGGGCTTGGTTGGAGTGCATATCGACCCGGCCCGTTTGCTCGAAATTCAGCAAGACTATCTGCGCGAGGCCGGCGCCCTGTGGAACAGCATGGTCAGCCCGGGCGCCAAGGCGGCACCCTTGAAGGATCGACGCTTTGCTTCAGAAGCCTGGAGCACCAATCCGTTGGCTGGTTTTGCGGCGGCCTCTTATTTGGTCAATGCCAAGGCCATGTCGGCTCTGGCCGATGCGGTGGAGGGCGATGCCAAGACACGCGCACGGGTGCGCTTTGCGGTGGAGCAGTGGCTCGCTGCTTCAGCGCCGAGCAACTTTCTGGCGCTCAACGCCGACGCGCAGAAAAGGGCCATGGAGACGCAGGGCCAGAGTCTGACCCAGGGTCTACAAAATCTGATGGGCGATATTCGGCAAGGTCATCTGTCGATGACTGATGAAAGCATGTTTGAGGTGGGCCGCAATGTGGCGACCACTGAAGGCGCGGTGGTCTTTGAGAACGAGTTTTTTCAACTCCTCGAGTACAAGCCCCTGACCAGCAAGGTGTATGAGCGACCGTTCCTTTTTGTGCCGCCTTGCATCAACAAGTACTACATCCTCGATCTGCAGCCCGATAACTCACTGATCCGCTATCTGGTTGAGCAGGGCCATCGCACCTTCGTGGTCAGCTGGCGCAATCCAGATGAGTCGATGAAGGACAAGACATGGGATGACTATATCGAGCATGCGGCCATTGGGGCGATTGAGGTCGTGCGTGAAATCTCAGGTGCTGACCGTATCAACGCGCTGGGTTTCTGCGTCGGGGGCACGATCTTGGGAACCGCGCTTGCAGTGCTGGCCGGCCGTGGTCGGCAGGTGGTGCATAGCGTCACCTTCCTGACGGCTCTGCTCGATTTCAAGGATACGGGCGTACTCGACGTTTTCATTGACGAACATGCGGTACGCATGCGCGAATCGCAGATGGGCCATCACGGACTGCTGCGGGGTCAGGATTTGGCCTCTACCTTCAGTTTTCTGCGGCCGAACGATCTGGTCTGGAACTATGTGGTGGAGAACTACCTCAAGGGCGAAAAGCCGCCAGCGTTTGACCTTCTTTACTGGAACAGCGATTCCACCAACCTGCCTGGCCCCTTCTATGCCTGGTACCTGCGCAATACCTATCACGAGAACAACCTTGCCCAGCCGGGCAAGATCAAGGTTTGTGGTCAGAAGATTGATCTGCGCAAGATCGACCTGCCGGCCTACATCTACGGCTCTCGCGAGGACCATATAGTGCCGGTGGGTGGAGCCTATGCCACCACCCAGATCCTGCCGGGCAAGAAGCGTTTTGTCATGGGCGCTTCTGGTCATATCGCGGGCGTCATCAATCCTCCTGCCAAGAACAAGCGTTCGTATTGGACCAACGACAAGTTGCCTGCCTCCCATGAGGAGTGGGTCAAGTCGGCAGTTGAGCATCCGGGATCCTGGTGGCCCGATTGGGCCCGATGGCTCAAACCGCATGGGGGCAAGCAGATCAATGCGCCCAAAACTTACGGCGGCCGCAAATACAAGGTGATTGAGGCCGCGCCAGGGCGTTACGTGAAGGCCAAGGCCTGACTGTCTTGACGGGGCCTGATGACGCCGCGGTGTACCGCGGTATCGCCGATACGTTCAGACCCTCGTCGTCAATTCAAACCTGAGGAGCATAGTTATGCAAGACATCGTGATCGTGGCCGCTGCCAGAACGGCCGTGGGCCGCTTCGGCGGCACTTTGGCCAAGACCCCCGCCACCGAACTAGGCGCATCTGTCATTTCGGCCGTTCTCGCGCGATCTGGTCTTGCGCCGGAGCAGGTCGGTGAAGTGATCATGGGCCAGGTCCTGGCTGCGGGATGTGGCCAAAATCCAGCTCGGCAGGCGCTTATGAAGGCGGGTTTGCCTAAGGAGGTGCCGGGTCTGACCATCAACGCGGTTTGCGGCTCGGGTCTGAAGGCGGTCATGC
>JBEIHE010000026.1:0-28318 GCA_040381515.1 Polaromonas sp. | reverse complement strand
CGACAGTCTGGCGCCCACCGACGGTCCCCGGTCGGCGCGCCGGCGCGCGGCTGATCAGCCTGTTTTGTTACGAACCACGGGCCCTAGCCCAGCTGCTGCAGAAAACGACCCAGGATCATTGGCTGGTCACCCCAGGCAGGCCGCTGGCCACCATGCAAAAGGCATTGCCCTGTCTGGACAAAATTCCACCCTGGACGGCCCTGCCCTACACCGATCAGGACGGCTTTGACGAGATGCTTTGGGCCTGCGATCTCAACCTGGTGCGCGGCGAAGACTCATGGGTGCGGGCCCTCTGGGCCGGCCGGCCCTTCGTCTGGCAGGCCTATCCGCAGCACGATCAGGCCCACCACGCCAAGCTCGAGGCCTTTTTGGACTGGCTGGAGGCGCCGCCGAGTCTGCGCCAATTGCACTGCCTCTGGAACGACATCGAAACAGGCCCCCTACCTGCACTGGAGCCTGCCCGCCTGGCAGAGTGGTCCGCATGTGTGCAAGCGGCACGTCAACGCCTGTTGGCTCAGGACGACCTCCTGACCCAATTGCTCCGTCACGTCTTCGGGTCGTGATCGAGCTCGGCCTTGAGCCGACAAACTCAGGCCAAATAGCCGGCGAACTGGGCAATATCCACATTACCCCCAGAGATGATGACGCCGACTCGCTTCCCGCGCAGATCCACCGCCCCCTGCAGAGCGGCGGCCATAGCCAGGGCTCCAGTGGGCTCGACCACCATCTTCATCCGCGAGGCAGCAAAACGCATTGCATCGATCAGTTGCGCATCGCTGACCGTTACGATGTCATCGACCAACGCCTGAATCACCGGGAAAGTTAACTGGCCAAGAAACTGCGTCTGCGCGCCGTCGGCGATGGTGCGCGGCGTGTCAATGCGCACAATGCGCCCCGAGCGCTTGCTCTGCTGCGCGTCGTTGCCGGCCTCGGGCTCTACGCCGATGACACGACACGCCGGGCTGAGCTGCCGAGCCGCCACCGCGCAGCCCGATATCAGACCGCCGCCGCCCAAACAGACCAGCAGCAGATCGAGCGAACCGGCGTCCTCAAAAAGCTCCTTGGCTGCCGTACCTTGTCCGGCCATCACATCGGCATGGTCGTAGGGCGGAATCAGGGTCATGCCACGCTCCTGGGCCAGTTTGCGGCCAATGGCCTCTCGGTCCTCGGTGTAGCGGTCATAGACAATGACTTCAGCCCCGTAGCCCCGGGTGGCGGCCATCTTCACCGCCGGCGAATCCTGGGGCATCACGATGGCCGCTGGAATGCCCAACAGCCGGGCCGACAGTGCAATACCCTGCGCATGATTGCCCGAACTGAAGGCGCAAACGCCCAGGCGTCTTTGCTCAGGATTGAACTGAGCCAGCGCGTTGTAGGCACCGCGAAATTTGAACGCCCCCATGCGTTGAAAGTTTTCGCACTTGAAAAACAGCCGAGCCCCCGTCAGGGCATCGGCCGTTTGCGACGTCATCACCGGGGTGCGGTGTGCGACCCCCTGAAGCCGCGCGTGCGCCGACTCCACGTCGGCGTAATCAATGGCCAATGACATACCGGCGCCTACTTGGCAAACAAAGAATCCAAATTCTTGAAGGCCTTGAACTCAATCGCATTGCCAAAGGGATCCAGAAAAAACAGGGTCGCCTGCTCGCCCGGCTCGCCTTTGAATCGAATGTAAGGCTCAATGATGAAGGTCGTCCCCAAGGCCTTGAGCCGCGCAGCCAGCGCCTCCCAGTCGGGCATATTCATCACCAGGCCGAAATGCCGCACCGGCACGCCGTGCCCGTCGACCTCGCTGCGCGAAACCTCGGAATTCATGGTCGGGCACAGGTGCGCCACGATCTGGTGCCCATGAAAATTGAAATCCACCCATTCGGGGCTGCTGCGTCCTTCGGGACAGCCCAGCACACCGCCGTAAAAGGCGCGCGCTTTCTCGAGATCGGTGACGGGGAAGGCCAAATGAAAAGGTTGCATGCGACAGCTCCGTGGAGCGCCAGATGCTACCAAAGCCGGGGGGCGGGTCTTCTGGGGCCCTCCGCGAGATCTCGCAGCTTTGAAGGTCTAGGTTAAAATCTAGAGTTTTTTGCAGCTCGCTGCTGCACCCTAGAGGCCCCAAAACCATGAAAATCGCCCAAGAAATCCGCGCCGGCAACGTCATCATGAATGGTGGCAACCCCTGGGTCGTGCTCAAAACCGAGTATTCCCGCGGTGGGCGCAATGCCGCCACGGTGCGCATGAAACTCAAAAGTCTGCTTAACAACCAGGGCACCGAGATCGTCTTCAAGGCCGACGACAAGATGGATCAGATCGTGCTGGACAAGAAGGAGTGCACCTACTCCTACTTTGCCGACCCGATGTATGTCTGGATGGACCTTGAATACAACCAGTACGAAGTGGAAGCCGAGAACATGGGCGATGCCCTGAGCTACTTGGAAGAAGGCATGGCCGCAGAAGTGGTGTTCTACGAGGGCAAGGCCATTTCGGTCGAATTGCCTACCAGCGTGGAGCGCGAAATCACCTGGACCGAGCCGGCGGTCAAGGGCGACACATCGGGCAAGGTGCTCAAGCCAGCGAAAATTGCCACCGGCTTTGAAGTGCCCGTGCCAATTTTTGTCGCCCAGGGCGATCGTATCGAGATCGATACCCGCACCGGCGAATATCGCAAGCGGGTCTGAATCAGTTCAGCTGCGTCAAAGGCTCCTTCGTCGGGGCCTTTTTTCATGGTGCCCACCTCCCATGTCTCCCTCCGAACCTGAACTGCTGGACTTAGAAGATCTGCCGGTCCCGATGCGCATGTTGCCGGGACTCAGACGCTGCGAGCACATCACGCTACACCGGCTAGAGCCTGACAGTGCCCTGTATGCAGAAAAGCTGGCCCTGGTGCAGTCGGGCTGGCAGCCGCTGGCGGTGCCCGGCTTCGACGAGGGCCCTGTGCAGAGGACGGTGCGCCAAGTCGCCGGGCTCGAGCTCGACCAGGACGGGCCACTGGCCCTGCTGATCGAGGAAGATCTGGCCGTTCTGGACGGATCCAACGCCCGTCTACCCTGGTTGAACATTTGCACCCCCTCGCGATGGGCGCCCGAGGAAAAATTGGGCCTCGATTGGGCGGCTGCACACGCACCGGTAGCCGACAACCAAGCCCTGATCGCCGCGCAGCGACAGCTGGTCGCGCTGTGCACCAACGGGCAATGCTGGCAAAGGTCGGTGTACACGCTTTCATCGAGCCCGCGCTATGACCAACATCCCGGGCGCGCCCCGATCGTCCCCTGGCCCGATTTAGAGGGCGACCTACTGGCCGCACAGACCTGGCTGCGAGTCGAACGGCAAGGATTTTTCCCCGTTATGGGCCGCGCAGGACAGGCCGTCTTCAGCATACGGCTGCAGATCGAGCGTCTGGATCGCAGCGCAGGCACCCCGGAGCGGGCCCAGCGGCTGTTCGACTGGCTCTCGAGCATGAGCGAGGCGGTGGCGACCTACAAGGGTCTGGCGCCAGTGCGCCCCGCCCTGCTGACCTGGCTGGCCGGCAGAAGAGGTTGAACGAAGGCGTCCAGATGAACCTGATCGTAAGACTTCTTGAAATCATCATCCCGGTCCTGCTGATTGTGGCGATCGGCTACGCCTACGCGCGGCGGCGGCGACCGGACATGACCCTGTTCAACCGCATCGCGCTGGAGGTCTGCACACCCTTGCTGACCTATTCAGCGCTGGCCTCGCGGCAATTTGATATTGCGCAGCACATCCCCTTGCTGGTCGGCGGCACACTCATCATTCTTGGGGCAGGTCTTGTCGCTTGGCCTTTGGCCCTGGCCGCTCGGCAGTCTCCTCGCACCTTGGTGCCGGTGGTGATGTTCAACAACTGCGGCAACATGGGCATCCCACTGGCCTTGCTGGCCTTCGGACCACAGCAAATGGGCGCAGCAGTGGCGCTGTACTCCATCAGCAATCTGATTCACTTTTCGATCGGTGCGCGCATCACCAGTGCAGGCGCGCGCACCCGCGACCTTTTGCTCAGTCCGATGATGCTGGCCACCGTGCTGGGTTTTGCCAGTGCCATGACCGAGGTGCGGCCACCGCAGGTGCTGCTGACCGGCATGAAGATGCTGGGCGATGCCTCTCTGCCCATGATGCTTTTTGCCTTGGGTGCGCGACTGTGCAGCGTCGAATTGCGCAGCCTGCAAAGCGGCGTGCTCGGCGCGCTGGCCCGCCCGCTAATCGGTATGGCGCTGGCTTGGCCCCTGGTGTACCTGCTTGATCTGGAAGGAACGGCGCGGGCGCAGTTGCTCCTGTTTGCCGCGCTGCCGCCGGCCGTGCTTCAGTTCATGCTGGCCGAGCGCTTCGAGCAAGAGCCCGAAAAAGTGGCCGCGATGGTGATGCTGGGCAACATCCTGGCCCTGGTCTTTGTTCCCCTGGGTCTGGCCATGGGTATGGGCTAGCGATCGGGCGCAACCCGGCCTGCCATGGGCCACAATCTCGCCCATGGAAAACACGCAGAACCTTTCGGCCAGCCGCTTGGCCGATGCCTGGGCCGAATTGCAGGCCCACGCTGACAGCGGCACCCCGCTGCAGGCCGAAGCCTACCGTCTGGCCTTTGCCGATCCTGAGTTTTTGCTGCGTCGGGAAACCCGCGGTCTGCGCATGCAGTTGGAAATGCTCAAGCCCGATCTGGAACAACAGCGCCTGGGCATTGAAAGCACCATTGTGGTTTTCGGCAGCGCCCGTTTTGTCTCAGCCGAGCAAGCGAGCCAGATGTTGAAAAAAGCGCAGGCCTCGGGCGATACCAAGGCGATAGAGCGCGCGCAACGTCAGGTCGATAACGCGGCTTACTATGAGCAGGCACGCGAATTCGCCCGCCTGGTGGCGCGTCACAGCAAGCGCTGCGCGCCCGACCAGCAGATCTTTATTTGCACCGGAGGCGGCCCGGGCATCATGGAGGCAGCCAATCGCGGCGCGCATGAGGAGGAGATGTCCAATGTGGGCCTGAACATCGCGCTGCCTCACGAGCAAAACGCCAACCCTTACATCACACCAACGCTGAACTTCAAGTTCCACTACTTCGCGCTGCGCAAGATGCACTTCATGATGCGGGCCAAGGCGCTGGTGGCCTTTCCGGGAGGCTACGGTACGCTGGACGAACTCTTTGAAGTGCTCACCCTGGTGCAGACCCGCAAGGCCAAGCCGGTGCCGATCCTGCTTTATGGCAGCGACTACTGGAAGCGGCTCATGAATCTGGACGTCCTGCTGGAGGAAGGCACCATCTCCCCCGAAGACCTGGACTTGTTCAAGTATGTCGATGCCCCACAGCAGGCCTGGGATCTGATCCGGGAGTTCTACCAGTTGTAAGCCCAAGCCCGTGCCTGGCAGCAGCTGAGCCTGGGGCTAAAGCCGACGCAGACTCAGCGCCGAGCGCGAGCCCAAACCGACCCAAATTGCAACCACCCACAGCAGGCCGTGCAGCCCGATCAGGGCGCTGGCCGAGCCCAAGAGCAAGGGGACAAAGACTCCTGAGGCAGTAACTGACATCAGACGCAGCCCCAATACCTCTCCCTGGCGCTCGGGCGGTGTGACCTGGTGCAACAGACTCATGACCATCGGCTGCACCGTCCCCAAGGCCAGGCCTATGAAAAAGGAACAAAGGGCCATGGTCCAGGCCGAATCGGTGAAGGGATAGAGGCCAAACACCACCGCCGTGACCAGCATGGCCGTTACCAGCACGGCCCACTCGCGAAGCCGCTCGGCGATCAGGGGAAGCACCACTCGGACCAGACCTGTGGCCAGAGCAAAGGCGCCCAGCACCATGCCAATCTGCGAGGCGCTCAAACTGCGCTCAACCCCCAGCAGTGGAATCACCAGCGCGTGCACATCCCAACTGGCTGCGACAAACCAGTTGACCAACATCAGACGGCCCACGCCCGGCAGACGCAGCAGCTTCCACGCCTGCCAAGCCGAACCCTGCGGCTGGGCATCAGCCGCCGCCGGTCCAGTCTCGCTGATGCGACGCAGCAGCCACCATGTCACCAGCGGCACCGCCCCCATGAAGATGAAAGCGGCCTGAAAGCCCCGCAGGCTGGCCGGCTGGGGGCCCGCATGGTCAATCAGAAAACCCACAGCCAAAGGTCCAAGTACGTTGGACAGCGCCGGACCAATGGCCAGCCAACTGAAGGAGCGCCGCAGCTGAGCCAAGTCTTCCGAAAGTCGCCCCACTTGCCGCTGCACCGCAATCACGGTGGCCCCTGCAGCGCCTCCCGTGAGCAGGGCCATCACGCACAGTGCACCGAAAACCGGCCAGGCCGCCGCCAACACGCCAGCCAAGCTGGCGGCAATGACGGCTCGAAACATGATCGGCCGCGAGCCATGGCGGTCCACATAGCGTCCAAAGGGCACCGCCAGCAAGAGCTGGCTCAGACCAAACAAGGCCAGCAAGAAACCCACTGCTGCAGCGCTGTAGCCCAGGTGCAGGGCCAGCAAGGGGGCGGCCATACGGTTGCCAGCCAGTGTGGAGTGCAGGAAGATCTGCGCCAGGATCAGTCGGAGCAATTCAGACCGCACGTCTTCTCCGTCCGAGACGTTGGCCTAAAGACATGCGGGGCTCAAACCTCTTTGCCATCTTGGTGTTCAAGCGAGCCGGGCAGAAGTTCCTGCGCCTGGGCCTGTGGCAAGGCCTGAACCTCCCGGAGCGCACGGCCCATCGCACGGCTGCGCTGCTCGGCGCTGTCAAGAGTGTTGAGCACCGTCTGGGTCTGGGTCTTGACCCGCGCCAGTACATCGCCAAACTTGCCAAATTCAGTCTTGACCGCGCCGAGCACCTGCCAGACTTCGCTGGAGCGCTTCTCCAGGGCCAGCGTGCGAAAGCCCATTTGCAAAGAGTTGAGCATGGCCAGCAAGGTGGTGGGGCCTGCAATCACCACCCGCCAATCACGCTGCAGCGACTCCACCAGACCAGGCCGGCGCAGCACCTCCGCATACAGACCCTCGCTGGGTAAGAAGACGATGGCAAAGTCAGTGGTCTGGGGGGGATGAATGTATTTCTCGCTCACGGAACGGGCTTGCTGCCGCACCGCAGCTTCGAGCGCGCGAGCAGCGGCTTCCACGGCCGGCGCATCAGCCTGCTGCTGGGCGGCCAACAGCCTTTCGTAATCTTCGGTGGGAAACTTTGCATCGAGCGGCAGCCAGATCGGCTCACCGCCTTCGGCGCGTCCGGGCAAGCGCACTGCGAAGTCAACCGAGTTGCGACTGCCCGGTGCCACGCAAACCTGGGCCTGGTATTGCTCGACCGTCAGGACCTGCTCCAGCAGGGTGGCCAATTGGGTTTCGCCAAAAATGCCGCGTGTCTTGACGTTGCTCAGCAGGTGCTTGAGGTCGCCCACCCCCTGCGCCAGGGTCTGCATTTCGCCGAGCCCACGGTGCACTTGCTCCAGGCGCTGTGCCACATGCGCGAAGCTGGCGTCCAGCCGAGTCTGCAGCGTGCTTTGGAGTTTTTCGTCGACAGTGGCCCGCATTTGCTCCAGCTTTTGCTCATTGCCCTGCTGCAATTGGGTCAGGCGACTCTCGACCGCCTGACGAATTTCGGTCAGCAATTGCTCCTGACGCTGGGCCATCTGCTGCAGCTGGCTCTGCAGATCCTGCGCGAAACGGCGCAAGGCCAGATCTTGCGCCTCGCGCGACTGCGCGGTGGCCTGGCTGGCCGCCTGGCTGAACGCCTGCAGGCTCTGCCCCAACTGCTGCTGCATGCCCGAGAGCTGCACGCGGAAAGAATCGATCTGCTCGTTCTGGGTGCGCGCCACATCACCCGATTGGGTCAGGAGGGTCTGCTGAAAGAGCGCCAGCGACTGCTGCAAGTCGGCGCGGCTCTCGCGGGCGCTGTCCTGCACCTGGGATCGCAATTCGCGCTCAAGACGCTCGTCGCCGGCAAGAAGCTGTTGCAGCTGCGACTCCACAGCCTTGCCCTGCCCGGACGCCGAACGGCGCCACAGCACCAGAAGCACCAGCAGATGGGCGCCGGCGAAAACCAGAACCAGCCACAGGAGGATATCGGTCATGGCCCTATTGTCGCGCCCCGGACAGACGGGGCGGCAGCCGCATCAGCGCGGATCGGGGTTAAGCGGCGTCAACAGGGGCTTGCCGGTGAAGAAAGCCACCAGGTTGTCAGCGGCCAGGTGGGCCATGGCCTTGCGTGAGGGAATGCTGGCGCTTCCGATATGCGGCGTCAGCACCACATTGGGCACCTCCAGCAGACCCGGATGAACGCTGGGCTCTCCTTCGAATACATCGAGTCCGGCCGCTGCAATGGTGCGGTTTTTCAGGGCTTGCGCCAGCGCCGCATCGTCGACGATGCCACCCCGCGCAATATTGACCAGGGTGGCAGTGGGCTTCATCTGGGCCAGCTCGGCCGCGCCTATGGCATGGTGCGACTCCGAGGAATACGGCAGCACCAGAATCAAGTGGTCGGCCTGGGCCAGCAACTGGGCTTTACTGACATATTCAGCCCGGTACTGAGCCTCCAAGTCGGGGCTCAGCCGGGATCGGTTGTGGTAGATCACTCGCATGCCAAACCCGTAAGCGCCCCGGCGGGCGATGGCCTGACCAATGCGCCCCATACCCAGGATACCCAAGGTTGATCCATGGATGTCCGAGCCTGCGAACATGTCGTAGCTCCACCGGGTCCAGCGGCCGGCGCGCAAGTAATGCTCGCTTTCAGCCAGGCGACGCGCGGTCGCCATGATCAGGGCAAAGCCCAGATCAGCGGTGGTCTCTGTCAGCACATCGGGCGTGTTGGTGGCCACCACGCCTGCCGCGGTCATGCCCGCAATGTCGAAGTTGTTGTAACCCACGGCCATATTGGCGCAAATGCGCAATTCGGGGCAGGCCTTGAGCACCGCTGCATCAATACGGTCGCCACCGGTGGTGAAGACCCCCTGCTTGCCTTGCAGATGTTCGATCAGTTGCGTCGGGCTCCAAACCTCGTCCTCAGGATTGGTTTGTACCTCGGCGACCTGTCGCAGTTTTTCAATCACCTCGGGAAACACGGCTCGCGCCAAGAGGATGCGGGGTTTGCTCACGGGCGAGACTCCCAAAAGAATAAAGCGGCGATCAGCGGAACCAGATCAGTCCCATCACGAAGAACAGGGGCAACAAGATGCACCCGGACCAGAGCATGTAGCCGAAGAAGCTGGGCATCTTCACACCACGGTCTTCAGCGATGGCCTTGACCATGAGATTGGGAGCATTGCCGATATAACTGTTGGCCCCCATGAACACCGCACCGGCCGAGATGGCAGCCAGAGTCGAGGCCAAGGTCGTCATGAGCACCTGCGGATCGCCACCGGCGGTGTTGAAGAACACCAGATAGGTGGGTGCGTTGTCCAGGAAGGAGCTAAGGAGGCCGGTAATCCAGAAATACATCAGCACATCGGGGCTGCCATCGGGCCGGGTCACCGCACCCACTACCGCACCAAAAGGACCGTCCACTCCCGCCCTGAGCATGGCGATGACCGGGATGATGGTGAGAAAAATGCCGGCAAACAGCTTGGCCACTTCCTGCATCGGGGCCCATCCGAACTGATTGTCAGCATGCACCTGAGTAGGAGTGATCTTCAATGAAATCAAGGTGATGATGATCAGTCCCAGGTCGCGCAGCAGGCCGGGCAGGCCAACCTCGGTGCCCCACACATCAAAGCTGATGCCTGGCTTCCAGGCCCCGCTCATGAGCACCAAGCTGACCACGCCCGCCAGCAACAGGAAGTTGACAGCACCATCAAAACCGATCGAAGTGGTGGCAGGCGTTGGAGCCGAGGGGCGCAGCCCTTCGCGGCGAAAAAACCAGGAGTCGAGCAAATAAAAAATCAGCAGCAAGCTGCCCACAAGGAACAAGGTCTCGGGAAACAAGGTCTTGAGCGTCCAGAAAAATTCCACGCCCTTGAGAAAACCCAGGAACAGGGGCGGATCACCCAGAGGCGTGAGCGAGCCACCGGCGTTGGAGACGATAAAGATGAAGAAAATCACCACATGCGCCATTTGCTTGCGGTCGGCATTGGCCCGAATCAGGGGTCGAATCAGCAGCATCGAAGCGCCGGTGGTCCCCATGAAGCTCGCTAGCACCGCACCAATGGCCAAAATGGCCGGATTGAGGGCCGGGCTGCCGCGCAAATCACCGCGGATGTAAATCCCCCCGGAGACGGTGAAGAGCGCCGTCAGCAAGATGATGAACGGGATGTACTCGCCCACCAGCGCATGCACAAAGTTCGACCCTGCCAAGCCCGGTCCGAACAGCGCGGCGAAAGGCAGTAGGAAGGACAGGGCCCAAAACGCAGCCACCTTGCCGTAGTGGTGATGCCAGAAGATGGGCACCACCAAGGGCATCAGGGCAATCGACAGCAAGATACCCGCAAACGGCAGGCCCCACCAAGCGCTCAGGGCGCCGCCGTCGATAGTGGCGGCGCTAGCCAGGCCAGGCAAGCCAGCCAAGACAGAAACAAGCAAGAGGCGACGAACAAGGGGTGAGCAGATCATGGTGTAGATCGGGCGGTTGACGACGACCGCATTGTCACAAAAGCCGGCCAATTCCTCCACAAGGGGGCCGATCGAGCGCTCAGACCCCGCTCTTCACATCGAATACCTGGCGCAGATACGCCAGGTATTTCTCGTCCTCACACATGTTCTTCGACGGGGTATCAGAGAGCTTGGCCACTGGCTGACCGTTACATCGAACCATCTTGACCACGATCTGCAAGGGCTCGCAACCGATGTCGTTGGTCAGGTTGGTGCCAATGCCAAAAGCCAACTGGCAACGACCACTGAAGCGGCGATACAGTTCGATCGTTCTGGGCACGGTCAGTGCATCACTGAAGATCAAGGTTTTGGTGCGCGGATCCACCCGACTGTTGCGATAGTGCTCAAGCAAGCGCTCGCCCCAGGAGAAGGGATCGCCGCTGTCGTGGCGGGCACCGTCAAAAAGCTTGCAGAAATACATGTCGAAGTCGCGCAGGAAGGCCTCCATGCCATATACATCCGACAGGGCAATGCCCAGATCCCCCCGGTATTCCTTGGCCCAAGACTCAAAGGCAAACACCTGACTGTCACGCAGTCGGGGCCCGAGCGCCTGACAGGCCTGCAGATATTCATGGGCCATCGTGCCCAGAGGCGTCAGGCCCAGCTTCATCGCAAACAGCACGTTGCTGGTGCCAGCAAACTGGCCCTGAGGACCAGCGCCCAGACGGTCCATCAGAGTCCTCAATACTTCCTCATGCCAGGGTCGAGAAAACCGACGACGGGTGCCGTAATCGGCAATGCGCAGGGCCTGCAGTCCCGGCTGCTGAAGCTGACCGATCTTTTCCTCAAGACGTCGCCGCCCCTCTGAAAAATCGGGTAGCGGCTGGGTGTTCCTGAAATACACCTCGTTAACGATGGCCAAAACAGGAATCTCAAAGAGGATGGTGTGCAACCAGGGGCCGCGTATCGAAATATCAATCTGGCCATCGGGCAAGGGCTGAACGTCGATGTACTTTTCATTGAGGTTGAACAGGCCCAAAAAGTCCACGAAGTCGCTTTTGATGAAGCGCATCGAACGCAGATAGGCCAGCTCGGCTTCGCCAAACTTAAGCGCGCACAGCGCCCGAATCTCCTCGCGAATCTGGGCCACATAGGGCGCCAGCGGTTCAACCCCTGGGGCACCGGCATTGCGGCACTTGAAGCGGTACTCCACCTGCGCACCGGGAAACTGATGCAGGACCGCCTGCATCATGGTGAACTTGTAAAGGTCGGTATCGAGCAGGCTGGGGATGATCATGGCAGGCTCGCCGCGCTGACTCAGGCCGGACCGAGAAAATCGACCTCAAACAGCAAGGTGGCATGGGGCGGAATCACCCCTCCAGCTCCACGCGCACCGTAGCCCAGCTCAGCCGGAATGATCAGGCGTCGCGTGCCACCGGCCGACATGCCCTGCACGCCCTCGTCCCAGCCGCGTATGACCTCGCCCGCTCCCAGCGCAAACTCAAAGGGCTGACCACGATCTTTACTGGAATCGAATTTCTCGCCCGCCTGACCGTCCTGATAGAGCCAGCCGGTGTAGTGGACACGGACATACTGACCGGCCTTGGCCAAGGCGCCGGTGCCGACCACCGTGTCTTCGTACTGCAGGCCCGATGCTGTGGTGATGAGATTCATGAGAAGTTCCGTTCATTCGAAAGATCAGATCCAGACCGCACTTTACCCGCAACCAGTTCAAGCACCTGATCGGCTGCCTGCGCCAGCTGCCGATTTTGCTCGGCCACCAGCAAAGCCAGACCCTCGCTGCGCAAGTCGATCAGGGTCTGCACCATCGCCTCCACCAGTACCGGCGCAATGCCCTCACAGGGTTCATCGAGCAAGAGCAGGCGCGGTTGGGTCATCAGGGCACGCGCGGTGGCCAGCATCTGTTGCTCGCCTCCACTCATCTGACTGGCCAGCCGCCCCAGCATGGGCTTGAGCAAAGCAAATCGCTCCAGCAGCCAATCCAGTCGGTCAGCCGTGCCGCCGGCAATCAGCAGGTTTTCGCGCACGGTGAGACTGGCGAACAAGCGCCTGTCCTCGGGCACATACCCCAGACCACTGCACGCTCTGCGGTGGGCGGGCCAAGCTGCAATGGAGACCGGCGCGGCCGACCGGTCCGGCGTCAACAGGATTTGGCCGCGGGTGCGGACCTCAAGGCCGATCACCGCCTTGAGCAAGGTGGATTTGCCCGCTCCGTTGAGGCCTTGCAACACCACCAACTGACCCGCGCCGACACTCAGATCAACCCCAAAGAGAGCCTGGGCCGGGCCATAGAAGGCCTGCAGCTGTCGCAGCTCAAGCACGAGGGGCTCCCCCCCCGGCATGGATCCGCGCCAGGCCATGGCCCAGGTAGCGCGCCTGAACATCGGGATTGGCTGCGACCTCAGCGAAGCTGCCCTGGGCGGCCAGCCGACCTTCAATCAAGACCAACACCCGATCGGCCACCCCAGCGACGGCATCCATGTTGTGCTCGGTATAGAGCACAGCCAAACCCGATTGCGCCAGGGATCGGATCCAGGCCATCAGGCTCTCGCGCTCGCTCTCAGCCAGTCCAGCCGCCGGTTCGTCGAGCAGCAACAGGGACGGCCGGCCAGCCAGCACCAAAGCAAGTTCCAAACGTTTGCGAGCCCCATAGGGTAAAGCCGCCGCATCGTGCCGGGCCCAGGCCGACAGACCGGCCTGATCCAACAGCTCCATCGCGCGATCGCGCCGCCACAAGGCAAGCGCCCGCCAAGTTGACAAAGCCTGTTCGCGCGCTTGCAGGGCCAGTTGCACATTGCCCAGCACCGTGAGCGCCTCGAAGACCTGGGCCACCTGAAAACTACGGCCCACCCCCAGGGCCAGCCGCTCGAGCGGGCTGAGCCCCCGCAGGGATTGCCCCCGCCAGATCACCTCTCCCGCGTCGGGCTGCTGCTGCCCTGCGATGCAGGCGAAGGTGGTTGATTTGCCTGCTCCGTTAGGACCAATCAAGGCCACGCAATGGCCTGCTGCCACTTGCAGGCTGACCCCATCGACCGCACGAACACCGGCGAAATGGCGAACCAGATCTCGCACCTCCAAGACGGCTGCGCGACTCATCGGGCTGCCTCTTTTTGGGAGCGCCAACGCCATATCAAACCCGACCAAGACAGAAGCCCGGAGGGGGAGACCACCATCACCGCCATGATGAGCACGCCAAGCATGCCCCGCCAGTACGTCAGGTCACGACCGAGTTCGGCCGACACCCCGAAAAGCACTATGCTGCCTGCCACAGCCCCCCAGAGTTGATGCACGCCGCCGAGCAGCACCACCAACAGGGCGTCGACCGAGGTGGCCACCCCGGCCACCGAGGGGAATACCGCGCCCTTGTGCGCCGCGAACAAGGCTCCGGCCAAGCCAGCCAGGGCCGCGCTTTGCAGGAAGACCCGGTACTTGAGGGCGGCAATCGGTAGACCGCTGGCCTGGGCCCGCAGCGGCGCATCGCGAAGGGCCTGCAAAGCCGCACCCTGCCCCGACAGACAGAGACGACGCAAGGCAGCGACCGAGCCCAGCGTGAGCAGCACCATGAAACCGTAGAAAAGGGGCCGTCCCGTCTCGGGGACCAAGTGCAGACCGATCAGGCCATTGTCACCCCCGGTCAACGGTACTGCCTGCGTGGCAAGAGCCCAGATCACCTGCGCCAGCGCCAGGGACAACATGGCCAGGTACACGCCGCTGCTGCGGACGACGGCCGCACCGAACAGAGCGGCCAGCACCAAGGCCCCTCCCATGCCGATCGCCGCCGCCCCCAAGAGATTGGCCCCCCAGTGCAGATGGGACAGAGCCGCACCGTAGGCCCCGAGGGCGAAATAAGCCGCATGACCAAAGCTGACCAGACCGGCCAGTCCCATCATGGCTTGCAGGCTGATCCCGAAGATCACGAAGACCATCGCGTCGATAGCCAGCGTCTGCCAATAGGCGCCCCCCAGCCAGGCCAGCAGGGCCATGCCGACCAGCCCCAGCAGCAGGGCGACCGTGCGGGCACGCGAGAGGTGCAAACCACGAAAAGGCTGCGCGGGCTCGCGCGGGCCCTGCACCGCGGTAAGTCGGCGACCGGCCAAACCCTGGGGACGCAGGATCAACACCACCGCCATGGTGAGAAAGACCAAGACCAGGGTGGCTTGTGGAAACCAGTGAATGCCCAGCGCATGAACCAACCCGATGAGCAGGGCCGCCACAAACGCCCCTCCGATGCTGCCTAAGCCGCCGGTGACCACCACCACGAAAGTCTCGACGATCACCGCCATATCCATTTGCAAATGAGCCGGCTCGCGCGGGACCTGCAGGGCCCCGCCCAGGCCGGCAAGGGCACAGCCGATGACCACTGCGCCCATCATGAGCGGGCGAGGGTTGACGCCTAACGCACCCAAAATTTCCCGGTCTTCAGTGGCAGCGCGCAGGCGCCGGCCAAAAAGCGTACGGGTGAGCATCAGGTGCAGCCCCAGCCAGACCAGGGGGCCTATGGCCATCAGCGCCAACTGATAAGTGGGGAAAAATTCCTCACCGATTTGCACCGAACCCTTGAGCCCAGGAAAGCGAGGCGCAAAAACTTCCTCGTTCCCGAACAGCCAGTGCATGGCATCGTGCAAGGCCAGGGTCAAGCCAAAGGTGGCAACCAACTGGTAAAGCTCGGGGGCATGCGCCATGCGCCGCAGCAGCGCCCAATCGACTACCGCACCAACCACGGCCGCAACCCCAGCGCCCAACAGCATGGCAAGGGCATACAGGACGGCACTTTCAGACCAGTCGGGAAACCAGTGAGTCAGCCAGTGCGCGCTAAAGAGCGCGCCCAGCATGAAGAAACTGCCATGGGCGAAATTGACAATGCGGGTCACGCCAAAAATCAGCGTCAGGCCGGCGGCCATCAGGAACAGCGTGGTGGCGTACGACACCCCCCCCAGCAGTTGCACCGCCGTGATGCCGCCGCTCATGGGCAGTTCACCTCTGGTCGACCCGCAGCGCCCAGGCGCCCGGAATCAATCCAGCCATGTGGTGAACCCAGAGGCGGCATCGCGCGGCGTGTAGAAGCGGTTGACCAAGGCCTGAGGGTCGGCATAACCAAGAGACATGCCGCAGACCATCATTTGCTCCGGTCCAGCCCCAATATGAGGAAGGATGATGGGATGGTAGTCATTCCAGGCGGCCTGCGGACAAGTATGCAGGCCCTGCCCTCGCGCTGCGAGCATGATGTTCTGCAGAAACATGCCGTAGTCGAGCAGGCTACCTCGCCCGAGCACACGATCAATGGTGAAGATCAGCCCCACCGGCGCATCGAAGAAGCGAAAATTGCCCTGATGCTGAGCATGCATCTTGTCTTTCTGGCCGCGCTCGATGCCCAACAACCCGTAAAGCCCCCAACCGTTCTCCCGTCGGCGCCCCAGATAGGGCTCTACCCAATTGCGGGGATAGTAGTCGTACTCCTCCTTGTAGTGGGCTGCCAGGGAGGGGTCATCACGAACGGCATCGTGGGCCGCGCAGACCTTGCTGACCAATTGGCTGAGGCTGCGACCCTGCAGCACGTAAACCCGCCAGGGCTGCGAATTGGTGCCCGAGGGCGCACGGCTGGCCAATTGCAGGATGTGCTCGATCTTCTCGCGCTCAACCGGGCGCGGCAGATAGGCCCGCACGGACATACGACTGAGGATGGCCTCATCCACACCGAGGGCTGGGCTGTCCAGAGGCAAGGGGTTTGAGCTCATTTGAGATTCTCCAGGGCGGCAAGAAAAGCCGGCGACAAGGGGCGCGGCCGACGGCTGTGCCGGTCCACATAGACATGAACAAAATGGCCTCGGGCTGCACAGGGTTCCTGCAGTCGCCCGTCATCGGCGAACAAGGCCACTTCATAACGCACACTGGAGGTCCCGACCCGTCCGACTCGCAAGCCGGCCAGCACCGACTGTGGGTAGGACAAAGGCGCGAAGTAGTGGCACTGGGTCTGCACCACCAGACCGATTAGATCGCCGGCATGAATGTCGAGCACACCGCGATCGATGAGGTAGCCATTGACCGCCGTATCGAACCAGCTGTAGTACACCACGTTGTTGACATGACCATAAACGTCGTTATCCGACCAACGGGTGCTGATGGGCCGCATCACACGATAGGCGCTGCGCAGCTCGGGCTCGGGTCGAGTCAATTCGGTCATCGGATTTTGGGCCGGCAGGCTGAGCCCGTGGGGCTGAATCGGGCGAACCCTTCGCGCAACAAACTCACTATTTTGCCAGCGCCGAATAATGGCCTGATTCAGGAAGGTCGCAAGCCAGCCCAGCGTTGCCAGTACTCAAAGGCAATCGACCAGGTGTTCAGTTGCACCTGCACCGTCGACTCCAGGTCATGCCCGTAGCCACCGGCCATGGCAAAAGCCAGGGCCGTGCGTCGATTCCAGGCCCAATCGAAGACGCGGCGGTCTCGCGCCTGCAAGCCGTCATAAGTCAGGCGAAGCCGACCGAGTCGATCGCCCTCGTGGGGATCGGCACCGGCCAGATAAAAGATCAGCCCCGGATCAAAGCGCCTCTCCAGTTCAGCCAAGGCCTGCTCGAGGGCCTCCAGGTAGGCGACATCACCGCAACCATCGGGCAAGTCGATATCCAAATCACTGGTGGCCTTGCGAAAAGGAAAATTCTTGGCACCGTGCAGCGACAAGGTAAACACCGTGTCATCGCCGGCAAAGATGTCGGCAGTGCCGTTGCCCTGGTGCACATCCAGGTCAATGATTGCCACCCGCAGCGCCGGCCCGGGGCGGTGCAAGCGAGCCCATTGGGCCTGCATCAGCCGAGTGGCGACCGCCACGTCATTGAACACACAAAAGCCGCCCCCCTTGTCGCGGCCGGCATGGTGCGTGCCGCCCGCCAGATTTCCGGCCACCCCTTCGGCCGGGATCCGGGCCACTTCGGCCAGGCCCAGCGCCGCCCGGGCCGCCGCCAGAGTCGCACCGGTGGAACGGCGCGATCGCTCCACCATCTGGGGCGACCAGGGGAATCCGATTTCCCGCTGCGCCGCCGGGGACAAGGTGCCCTCGACTACGGCCCGGACGTAATCGGGCGTGTGCACCAGTGCCAGTTGTCCGTCGGTGGCCGCTGGGGCCACCGAGAAACGCAGCTGAGGCATCGCTTCGGCCAGTCGCTGCCGCAGGCGCCCGTACTTGGCCATGGGGAATCGGTGTCCACTGGGTAAAGGAAGAACGAACTGATCGGCGTAAAAAGCGTGCACGGCAATCTTCAAGCGCGGGCCACTAGCGCCGGGGTCTTAAAAACCGGTATTGTGACCGGCGGCGCCCCGATCTAGAGGCCGGCACCTAAAAATGGTGCAATGCAACAAAAACGGCTTGTTTTGCTTAAGCCGGACCTTATACTTCCACTCATGTTGCAGTGCAGCAAAACCCCCCAGGTTGTGTCGCACCGCAGGAAAGTTTGTCCTAACCCCAACTGACGGAGTTTTTTATGCTGACCGCTGACCAAATCATTGCCTCCCAGAGAGCTTCCATCGAAACCATGTTCGGCCTGACCCACAAGGCCTTTGAAGGTGTCGAGAAGCTGGTCGACCTGAACGTGAAGGCTTCCAAAGCTGCTCTGAGCGAGAGCGCCAGCCACGCTCAGGCCGTGCTCAGCGTGAAGGACGCCCAGGAACTCTTGGCGCTGCAAGCGAGCCTGATGCAGCCCCTGGCTGAGAAGGCCGCAGCCTACAGCCGCCACCTCTACGACATCGCCAGCGGCACCGCTTCCGAGTTTTCCAAGGCGGTCGAAGGCCACGCATCGGAGGCACAGGCCAAGTTCGTCAGCCTGGTCGACAGCGCTGCCAAAAACGCCCCGGCTGGCTCGGAGACTGCCGTAGCCGTCATGAAAAGTGCCGTTTCGGCTGCCACCAATGCATTCGAGTCGGTTCAGAAGGCCGTCAAGCAGGCCACCGATCTCGCCGAAGCCAATTTCGCAGCAGTCAGCAATACGGCCGTCAGCGCCGCCAAGAGCTCCAGCAAGAAGCGCTGATCGCTCAGTGCCCCGCGGTCCCGAAGGTGGGGCGCCTTCATCGGAAGGGTTGTCTCCTCGGGTCCGCGTGGAATTGGTTTCAAGGACCCGTTTCAAAGCCCGGCGCAAGCCGGGCTTTTTTTATGGCGAAGACGCTCAGGGTGCCGTCCGACTCAGGCGCGCGCGCAACTGGGGCAGCGCGTTCTGCATGGCGGCACGACCTGCATCTATTGCGCGCTGGCGAGCTGAAAAATCAGCACTGCGCAGTCCAATCAGAGAGGGCCGCACCAGCACGTCGGCCTGTGCGATCTCGTGCTGCTTAATCACCTGCCCCATGATGTTGAAAGTCTGCAGCAAAATCTGCAGCGTGTCGCCCGCAGGCTGCCCCTCAGGGGGCTGCGAAATATCTACCGCAATGACCAATTCGGCCCCCATCTGACGGGCAAATTGCACCGGAACCGGCGATACCAGACCGCCGTCCACATAGTCACGCCCACTGATGCGCACGGGCTGAAAGACCGCAGGCACCGCGCTAGAGGCTCTGACCGCCGTTCCGGTATCACCGCGCCGAAACAGAATCGGCTGCCCATTGGCCAGATCCACCGCGACCACGCCCAGGGCAATTCTCATGTCCTCAATCAAACGACCGGCTACGGCATCGTTGACGTACCGCGCCAGCGCCTCACCCTTGAAAAATCCTCGATTGATCAGAGGCAGCATCCAATCGGCGATGGCCACCTCTTCCAGGCGCAGCGCCGTCTGGCGTAACTGCTCCGCATTCATTCCGCTGGCATAAAGAGCCGCGACCAAACTACCTGCGGAGGTGCCGACGATCAGATCGGGAACGATACCGGCCTCCTCCAGAACGGCGATGACGCCTACATGCGCGAAACCCTTGGCGGCCCCCCCGCCAAGGGCCAAGCCTATCCGTGGAGGCCGAGGCGGCACGGGCTCCACCGCCGCAGGCCCCTGGCTGACTGGAACAGGCGCGGGCGGGGAGGCGCAGCCGACCACGCCCAAGGCCACCACCAGCAGAATCAAGCCTCGTCCAGCGCGCTGGCATCGGTCCCGAAGCCGCTGAGATAGAGTTGCGATTATTGACATTTGGAACACCTCTTGCGTGGGACGCTCTGGGAGAACTCCCGCCTGGACCCGGCCCACTCGCATTGGGGATCGGCCAGCCCTTGAGCTTGGATTGTCAGCCAGAGGGCTGCGCCATAATGACCGTGAAATTGACGTTTACGTAAGCGTCAACAATCGAACCGTGCGACATTCGTCGCAGCAAAAAAGGATGGAACATGGATATCACGGGCAAAGTTTTCATCGTCACGGGCGGGGCCTCTGGCTTGGGTGAGGGCACCGCGCGAATGCTGCGCGCGGCCGAAGGCCAGGTGCTCATCGCCGACATGCAAACCGAAAAAGGACAGGCAGTGGCTCGCGAGATCGGCGCCACTTTCATGACGTGCGATGTCAGCCGCGAATCAGATGCCCGAGCGGTGGTGGACCGCGCCTGCTCACTTGGCACGCTCATGGGTCTCATCAACTGTGCGGGCATTGCACCGGCAGAAAAAACCGTGGGCAAGCAGGGTCCTCACTCCCTGGAGGTCTTCAGCAAAGTCATACAGGTCAATTTGATCGGCACCTTCAACATGATCCGGCTGGCTGCAGAGGCCATGTCAAAAAACACGGCACTGGAAAGCGGCGAGCGCGGAGTCATTGTCAATACCGCATCCGTGGCCGCCTACGATGGTCAGATCGGGCAAGCGGCCTACAGCGCCTCCAAAGCCGGTGTCGCAGGAATGACGCTGCCGATCGCCCGCGACCTCTCGCGCAACGGCATTCGAGTGATGACCATCGCTCCGGGCATTTTCGCCACCCCCATGGTGGCTGGCATGCCGCCCGATGTGCAGGCGTCGCTGGCCGCCTCGGTTCCTTTCCCGGCCCGACTGGGCCAGCCCTCCGACTACGCCAAATTGGTCCGACAAATCATAGAAAATGAGATGCTCAACGGAGAGGTGATTCGTATCGACGGTGCCATACGGATGGCGCCTCGCTGATCGGGGCTCGCCAGGCTCGGCTTTTCAGCCCGTGCACTTGCGGACGCTGACTGCCTACACTAGAAATCCCCTCAAGACATGGCCATACCGCCCTCTTTCGTGCAGGAATTGCTGGCCCGCGCCGATATCGTGGAGATCGTCGGCCGCCATGTCCAACTAAAAAAGGGGGGCGCCAATTTTTCCGGGCTTTGCCCCTTCCACAGCGAAAAATCGCCCTCCTTCACCGTCAGCCCCTCCAAACAGTTTTTCCACTGTTTCGGTTGCGGAAAGAACGGCGATGCCATCGGCTTCCTGATCGACCATTTGGGTATGAGTTTTCCGGAGGCCGTCAAAGACTTGGCCCAACAGTGCGGTCTGCAGGTGCCCGAAGACGAGGTCTCGCCGGCTGAAAGAGCACGACAGGCGAAAGTGCGCGAACAGCAATCGAGCCTGAGCGACCTGCTGGAGAAGGCCGCGCAAGCCTACGCGGGAGCGCTCAAGCAATCACCCAAGGCCATCGACTATCTCAAGAAGCGGGGGCTTACCGGCCGTCTGGCCAAACAGTTCGGGCTGGGCTACGCGCCGGAGGGTTGGCGCTTTTTGGCCAGCGTCTTCCCAGACTATGCCAATTCAGACCTGGTCGAAAGTGGACTGGTCATCACCGCAGAAGATCAATCCAACGACCAAGGCAAGCGATACGACCGATTCCGCGACCGAATCATTTTTCCAATCCGCAACATCAAGGGTCAGTGCATCGGATTGGGTGGTCGGGTGCTCGGTGATGAAAAGCCCAAATATCTCAACTCCCCGGAAACCCCCGTATTCAGCAAGGGACGCGAGCTCTATGGCCTGTTTGAGGCGAGATCGGCACTTCGGGAACACGGATACGCACTGGTGACAGAGGGCTACATGGACGTGTTGGCACTGGCTCAGCTGGGCTTTGCCAATGCGGTGGCCACGCTAGGCACCGCCTGCACCACCGAACATGTTCAAAAACTGTTCCGCTTTACCGATGCGGTTGTCTTTAGCTTTGACGGCGATGCGGCGGGCCGCCGCGCCGCGCGCAAGGCGCTAGACGCGGCCCTGCCCTGGGCCAGCGACACCCGCTCCGTCAAATTTTTGTTCTTACCACCTGAACACGACCCCGACAGCTTTATCCGGGAAAACGGCAGCGAAGCCTTCGCCCAAGCCGTGCGGCAGGCCTTACCGCTCAGCCGTTTCCTGATCGACAGTGCGAGTCAAGACTGCGACAAGGAGACGGCCGAAGGACGGGCTCGCATGGCCAGCCAGGCGCGCGATCTTTGGGCTGCGCTACCCGAAGGGGCACTGAAACAACAGTTGTTGGCCGAGCTGGCCGATGAAGTTCGAATCGACAGCCGCGAACTGCTGCAGATCTGGCAGCCCTCGCGTGCACGATCGAGCCGACGCCCGGCACCGGGCTCAGTGAGCGAAGCCGACAGTCAGATCCACACCGGGGGGGCAGCCGGGCAGGATCAGGACCCGCGGCTTACCCGCGAGGCCGCAGCCCATCAGTCCTCGCGGCCAGGGCGCCGGCTGCCAGGCCGGATAGCTCCGGCCAGCCGTGAAGATCGTATTTTGCGTCTCCTCCTGACCGAGCCCGCCTGCTGGGACAAGCTCAGCAACAGCCAACAAGTGCTCCTGTGCGCGTTACCGCTCCCGCACGGACCGCTTTTTTCGTGGTTGGAATCGCAGATCCATGATCGCGGCCCCCAGCCTTGGGCATCCCTTCGCGCCGGCCTACACGGGCACGCCCACGAGTCGTATGCCCTTGAACAGCTGGCACAGATTCCACAGGGCATAGAACCCAGCTGGGAAGAGATCCAGCCCTTGTTGCAAGACCTGCTCAAGCGCGCCCGGCAACAGGAGATGGATGAGCTTGCCCGCCGGGCGGCCATCGACCCGCAGGCGATGGCGCGGTTTCGCGAGCTGGCTGCCACCGATCGCCCTCGGTAAAGACCCTCAACCCGAGCAGGAACGCCGCCCCGGGCAGCACAGACAGGCAAGGGTATAATCCGAGGCTCTTCTGGCAAGCGCGACAGCAGCACCTCCGGCACCGGCTCCCCTGGCCCCAGGGTCTTATTCGATTCAGAGCCAAATTCTCCGCAAGGACTGCACCCCAAATGTTCGCCCTTCCCTCTTGCCTCAAGCCTGTCCGTCAAGGTTTTTCGCGCGGTGGTCTCCAACGACCTGCATGGGTCTTGTTTCCTCTGCGTCTGATCACGCCTGTTTGATTGCCGATGATCGCGAAGTGAACTGCACACCATTTTCTGATTCAGGGACTCCACATGCCGACTGCCAAGACCTCCAAATCTGCTAAGCCCGCCAAGCCCACGCCTAAGAGCGGCGCCAAAACTCCAAAAACGGCAGTCAAGAAAGACACGACGAAAGCCGCCGCCAAGAAAGCTCCCGCCAAACCCACCGGAAAAAGTGCCGCCAAAAGTGTCGCCAAGAGCGCCGCCAAACCGGCAGCCAAGCCCGTAGAGAAGACGAGCGCAAAGTCCGCGCTCCAATCGACTCGCAAGTTGACCGCCAAGAGCGGCGGCAAAAGCGCCTCTGCAACCGTTCATGCACAAGCTCCAAAAGCCGCTGCGCGAGCTGCCAAGCCTGTGAGCACGGCAGCGGGAAAGCCGGCCGCCAAGAAGCTGGCCGAGCTCAGACCGGGCAAACCAGTCACAGCAAGCCCCGCCAAAAAGACAGCGCCAGCGCACCGCCCCCCAGCCGAGGTAGGCGCCGATAAGCGTGCCCGCAAAGGCAAGGATCTGGCCAAGCCCCCCGTCGAAGACGAGCTGACAGATATTGAGGCTGAATTCGCAGAAGAGCCGGCCGCCGAATCGGCCGAGAAGGCCAAGCCCCTGCGCATGAAGATCAGCAAGGCCAAGGAGCGGGCCTTGATGAAGGAATTCGGCTTGGATGAAGCGATCCTGTCCGAAGAGGACATGCTCAAGCGTCGCCAGCGACTCAAGACCCTGATCAAGCTGGGCAAGACCCGCGGCTACCTGACCCATGGCGAAATTTCGGATCACCTGCCCGACAAGCTGGTCGATGCCGAAACCCTGGAAGTCGTGGTCAACATGCTTAACGACATGGGCGTGGCGGTCTACGAACAAGCTCCCGACGCCGAAACCCTGCTGCTCAACAACACCGGGCCAACGGTAGCCACCGAGGAAGAGGCGGAGGAAGAAGCCGAAGCCGCCTTGTCCACCGTGGACAGCGAATTTGGCCGCACCACGGATCCCGTTCGCATGTACATGCGTGAAATGGGCACGGTCGAACTGCTTACCCGTGAGGGTGAGATCGAGATTGCCAAGCGCATCGAGGGCGGCTTGCAGCGCATGATGGAGGCCATCTCTGAGAGCCCAGCCACGATCGCCGAGATCCTGAAGATGGCCGAGGAGATCCGGGAAGACAAGATCGTCATTTCCAATGTGGTGGACGGCTTTACCGACCCCAACGAGGCTGACGACTATGTGGCCGAAGAAGACTTTGACGAGTTCGACGACGAGGACGATGACGACGGCAAAGGTGGCTCCAAAGCCCTGACCAAGAAACTGGAGGAAATGAAGAAAGAAGCACTGCTGCGCTTCGAACGCATCACAGGCCATTTCGAAACCGTCCGCCGCATCTACAGCAAAGAAGGCTATGGCAGTCCGGCCTATATGAAGGCGCAGCGCGCCCTCAGCGAAGAGTTGATGACGGTGCGTTTTACCGCCAAGACCATCGAGCGCCTGTGCGACATGTTGCGCGAGCAGGTGGGCACGGTCCGCAAGGTCGAGCGGGACTTGCGCCGCATCATCGTCGACAAATGCGGCATGCCGCAGGAGCAGTTCATCAAGGACTTCCCGCCCAACCTGCTCAACCCCAAGTGGGTGGAAAAGCAGGCTGCAGCCGGCAAAACCTGGTCAGCCGTACTGGGTCGCAACATTCCGGCCGTACAGGAACTGCAGACAAAGCTGGCGCAGCTGCAGGCCAGCGTGGTGGTGCCGCTCGATCAGCTCAAGGACATTAACAAGCGCATGAATGAGGGCGAGCGCTCCTCGCGTGATGCCAAGAAGGAGATGATTGAGGCCAACCTGCGACTGGTGATTTCGATCGCCAAGAAGTACACCAACCGCGGTCTGCAGTTTCTCGATCTGATCCAGGAGGGCAACATCGGTCTGATGAAGGCGGTCGACAAGTTCGAGTACCGCCGCGGCTACAAGTTTTCCACCTACGCCACCTGGTGGATCCGACAGGCCATCACCCGCTCGATCGCCGACCAGGCGCGCACCATCCGTATCCCGGTGCACATGATCGAGACCATCAACAAAATGAACCGACTCTCGCGCCAGCACTTGCAGGAATTCGGCTACGAGCCCGATGCTGGCATCCTGGCGGCCAAGATGGAGATTCCCGAGGACAAGATCCGCAAGATCATGAAGATCGCCAAAGAGCCGATCTCCATGGAGACACCCATCGGCGACGACGACGACAGCCACCTGGGCGATTTCATCGAGGACAGCACCAACACCGCGCCTCTTGATGCCGCCATGCAGGCCGGTCTGCGCGACGTGGTCAAGGACATCCTCGACAGCCTCACCCCGCGCGAGGCCAAAGTGCTGCGCATGCGATTTGGCATTGAGATGTCGACCGATCACACCCTCGAGGAGGTCGGCAAGCAGTTCGACGTCACCCGAGAGCGAATCCGCCAGATCGAAGCCAAGGCCTTGCGCAAGCTCAAGCACCCGAGTCGCTCGGACAAGCTGCGCAGCTTCATCGACTCGATCTGATTCCCTCCGCCTGAATCAGGCGTCAAAAGCCGGGCTGCGCCCGGCTTTTTTATTCCCAGAACAGGGTAAACCCTCATTTGACAGGCGTACGGAGCGCTTCAATTAGTTATTGCTCATAACTATACTACCGGCACACCACTGACTCATTCCATGCCGCACGCAGACCTACGAATGACCTTGACCGGCGAGCAGCAACAGCTTGCCGTGGTCACGCTGACCCGTCCCCTCAAGCGCAACGCACTCAATGACGGACTGATTCTGGCCATCCGGGATCAATTCGATAACTGGCCGGCCAGCGTCCGCGCGGCGGTGATCCACGGCGAAGGCGAGCACTTCTGTGCGGGGCTGGACCTGTCCGAATTGCAGGAACGCGATGCCGGAGAGGGCCTTGCACACTCACGCATGTGGCACCAGGCGCTCGAGCGTCTCCAGTACGGCACGGTCCCCGTGGTGGCCGCCCTGCACGGTGCGGTGGTGGGTGGCGGGCTGGAACTGGCCAGCGCCTGCCACATCCGGGTGGCCGATGAAAGCACGTTCTACGCCTTACCCGAGGGGACCCGCGGCATCTTCGTCGGGGGAGGCGGTTCGGTGCGCATTCCCAAGCTGATCGGCGTGGCGCGGATGACCGACATGATGCTCACCGGCCGGGTCTACAACGCCCAGGACGGCGAGCGTCTGGGCTTTGCGCAGTATCTGGTTCCGAAAGGACAGGCCCTGGAAAAAGCGATAGCGCTGGCCACTGCAATTGCCAGCAACGCCCCGCTGACCAATTACGCACTGATGCACGCCCTGCCCCGCATTGCGGAACAGCCTTCCGATCATGGCTACCTGACTGAAGCCCTGATCTCATCGATTGCCCAGGCCGCCCCGCAAGCCAAGGCGCGGGTGCGGGCCTTTCTCGAGGGCAAGGCGGCCAAGGTCAAGAAGGCCGACTAAGCCACGCTGGAGTCGTTTCATGACCGCCCCCAAATTTCGCCCTCTCCGATTCGGTGTCACGCGTATCGAGTTGCAGGAAGGCTCGGGAGGCACCCGCTACCTGCGGGCCGATCAGGACCTGCAGTCTTTCCCCGACCGGCTCAGCGACAGGCTCGCACACTGGGCAGCAGTCCAACCAGAGAAAACCTTCCTGGCCCGGCGCGGCAGGGCCGGCGGCGGTGAAGGTGGGCTAGGGCCTTGGCAGCACCTGAGCTACGGCCAAGCCTGGCAGCGCGCACGCAGCATCGCTCAGGGTCTGATCGATCGCGGCCTAAACGTAGACCGACCCGTTGCCATCCTCAGCGAAAACAGCCTGGAGCATGCCCTGCTCGCCCTGGGCTGCATGATTGCCGGCATTCCCTATACCCCAGTCTCCCCGCCCTACAGCCTGGTCAGCGTGGACTACGACAAGCTCCGGCATGTGCTTCGCACCGTCACGCCGGGTTTGCTTTTCGCGCAGGATGAGCGCTATGCCAAGGCGATAGCCGCTGCTGCCAACGATCACGTCGATGTTGTCATGGTCGAAGGCAGCGTGCCGGGACGCACCTGTCTGAGTTTTGAGGACCTCTGCACCACGCCAATGACCGAGGCCGTCGACCGGGCCCGCGCCGCCACTGGGCCCGATACGATCGTCAAGTTTCTGTTTACCAGCGGCTCGACCAAATTACCCAAGGCGGTCATCAACACCAACCGCATGTGGTGCGCCAACCAGCAGCAAATGAGTCAGTCCATGCCGGTGCTGGCCGAGCGCGAATTGGTGCTGGTCGACTGGTTGCCCTGGAATCACACCTTCGGGGGCAACCACAACTTTGGCATGGTGGTTTTTCACGGCGGCACGCTCTACATCGACGATGGCAAGCCCACGCCGGCCCTGATGCACGAAACACTGCGCAATCTGCGCGAGATTTCTCCCACGGTGTACTTCAATGTGCCGACCGGCTTTGAGGCCATCGCCCACGCCATGAAAACCGATGACCTGCTGCGCAGGACACTCTTGGCTCGCGTGCAGATGTTCTTCTATGCAGGAGCGGCCCTGGCCCAACCGATCTGGGACAGCCTCTATGAGAGCCAGGAGCGCGAAATCGGTGAGCGTATCGTGATGGGTACAGGCCTGGGCATGACCGAGTCGAGCCCCTTCGGAATTTTTGTCACCAACCCCCATGTACGTGCGGGCGACCTGGGGGTGCCCACGCCCGGCCTCGAACTTAAGCTGGTGCCGGTGGACGGCAAGACCGAGGTGCGCTATCGCGGGCCGAACATCACACCCGGCTACTGGCGCGCGCCACAGGAAACCGCCGACGCCTTCGATGAGGAAGGCTTCTTCAAGACCGGCGATGCAGTGCAGTGGATCGACGAAAACAATCTGCATTTAGGTCTGAAGTTCGATGGGCGTATTGCGGAAGACTTCAAGCTGGCCACCGGCACCTTTGTCAGCGTGGGACCCCTGCGGGCCCGCATCATTGCCGCCGGCGCCCCCTACGTCCAAGACGCGGTGATCACGGGCCTCAATCTCAAAGAGGTGGGCGCGATGGTATTTCCTACACCGGCCGTACGAGGTCTCAGTGGCTTGCCGGCCGAGGCCTCTGTGCGCGAGGTATTGACCAGCCCACCCGTCCTGGCCCAATTTCAGGAGATTCTCAATCGCTTGGCCCAGACGGCGAGCGGCAGCGCCAACCGGGTGGCCAGACTTTGTCTATTGGCTGATCCGCCAACCCTCGACAAAGGCGAGATCACCGACAAAGGCTCGATCAACCAACGTTCGGTGCTGGCGCACCGTGCCGACATGGTGGCCGCTTTGCACGCAGATGGCTTGCCAAACATCCTCAAACCCCAATGACTCCCTTCTGGGCGGTTACAGGCCCAACACACCGTTGTTCATCGCCCAAAGGGGCGGACTCCTACACAACACAGAAAGAACTGACATGAGCGCCAAAGGATTTTTCAACGCATTTGCCGATGTGTGGATGCATGAGGGCGTGCGCACGCCCATGGTCGACTACTGCGGCGCTTTGGGCCACAT
>JBEIHE010000025.1:0-28796 GCA_040381515.1 Polaromonas sp. | reverse complement strand
TCATCACGGCGCCAATCACCCGGTCAAGGATCTAGACAATGGTCGGGTCAGCATCACCAGTCAGAACCACGGCTTTGCGGTGGATGAAAAAACCTTGCCCTCCAATTTGAGGGCGACCCATGTCAGCCTGTTTGACGGCACCCTCCAGGGGTTGGCTCGCACCGACAAGCCCGCCTTCTGCTTCCAGGGGCACCCCGAGGCCTCACCCGGCCCGCACGACATTGCCTATTTGTTCGATCGTTTTACCGCGCTGATGGAGCAAGCCAAGGAGAAAGCGCATGCCTAAGCGCACAGACATCAAGAGCATTCTGATCATCGGTGCCGGCCCCATCATCATTGGGCAGGCCTGCGAATTCGACTATTCGGGCGTGCAGGCCTGCAAGGCCTTGCGCGAGGAGGGCTACAAGGTCATTTTGATCAACAGCAACCCCGCCACGATCATGACCGATCCGGCTACTGCCGATGTCACTTACATTGAGCCCATCACTTGGCAGACGGTTGAAAAAATCATCGCCAAGGAGCGGCCTGATGCAATCTTGCCGACCATGGGCGGGCAGACTGCCCTGAACTGCGCGCTCGACCTTTGGCGGCATGGCGTGCTCGCCAAATTCAATGTCGAGCTCATAGGCGCGAGCCCTGAGGCCATCGACAAGGCCGAGGACCGGCAAAAGTTCAAGGAGGCCATGACCTCCATCGGATTGGGTTCTGCCCGTTCGGGGATTGCTCACAGCATGGAGGAGGCCTGGGCGGTGCAAAAGCAAGTGGGCTTCCCCACCGTGATTCGGCCCAGTTTTACTCTGGGCGGTACGGGCGGTGGAATTGCCTACAACGCCGAGGAATTCGAGGCCATCTGCAAACGCGGCCTGGAGGCTTCGCCCACCCATGAGCTGCTGATTGAGGAATCGCTGGTGGGTTGGAAAGAGTTCGAGATGGAGGTGGTGCGTGACAAGAAGGACAATTGCATCATCGTCTGCTCGATCGAAAACCTTGATCCAATGGGCGTGCACACCGGTGATTCGATCACGGTTGCGCCTGCGCAGACCCTCACCGACAAGGAATACCAGATCATGCGCAACGCCTCGCTGGCGGTGCTGCGTGAGATCGGAGTTGATACCGGCGGGTCGAATGTGCAGTTCTCGATCAACCCCCACGATGGACGGATGATCGTGATCGAGATGAATCCGCGGGTCTCGCGCTCTTCGGCGCTGGCTTCCAAGGCCACGGGTTTTCCTATCGCCAAGGTCGCAGCCAAACTGGCGGTGGGCTATACCTTGGACGAACTCAAGAACGAGATTACAGGTGGAGCCACCCCCGCGTCTTTTGAGCCCTCGATTGACTACGTCGTCACCAAGATTCCGCGCTTTGCGTTCGAGAAATTCCCCCAGGCCGATTTCCGTCTGACCACGCAAATGAAATCGGTCGGTGAAGTCATGGCCATGGGCCGCACTTTTCAGGAATCTTTCCAGAAGGCCTTGCGCGGACTGGAGGTCGGCGTCGATGGCATGAACGAGAAGACCCAGGACCGCGAGGTGCTGGAGAAAGAGCTGGGCGCGCCCGGACCGGATCGGATCTGGTACGTCGGCGATGCATTTGCCCAGGGTATGAGCGTCGAGGAGGTGCATGAGCTCACCCGTATCGATCCCTGGTTTCTGGTGCAGATCGAGCAGATCGTCAGGATTGAGCTCGAACTGGAAAGCAAGAGCCTGAGCGATCTGGATGCGGTCACCATGCGCCAACTCAAGCAAAAAGGATTTTCTGACCGCCGCTTGGCCCGGCAGCTGCGCACCACGGATCAGGCTGTTCGCGAGCATCGACGGGCGTTGGGTGTACGCCCGGTCTACAAGCGGGTGGATACATGCGCCGCCGAGTTTGAGACCCGTACCGCCTATATGTATTCCACCTACGAAGCGCAGGGCAGTGAGTGCGAGGCACAGCCGTCTGATCGCAAGAAGATCATCGTGCTCGGTGGCGGTCCCAACCGGATTGGCCAGGGCATTGAATTTGATTACTGTTGTGTCCATGCCGCCCTGGCCTTGCGCGAAGACGGCTTTGAGACCATCATGGTCAATTGCAACCCTGAGACGGTGTCTACTGACTACGACACTTCAGATCGACTCTATTTCGAGCCGCTCACTCTGGAGGATGTGCTGGAAATTGTCGACAAGGAAAAGCCGTTGGGTGTGATCGTGCAGTACGGTGGTCAGACCCCGCTGAAGCTGGCCCTTGATCTGGAACGCAACGGCGTGCCTATCATCGGTACCTCACCCGACATGATTGATGCGGCCGAGGACAGGGAGCGCTTTCAGAAGCTGCTCCAAACCCTGGGTCTGCGGCAACCGCCCAATGCCACGGCTCGAACAGAGGCCGAGGCCCTGGAGAAAGCCACTCAACTGGGCTATCCGCTTGTCGTGCGCCCAAGTTACGTGCTTGGAGGTCGCGCCATGGAGATCGTGCACGAGCAGCGCGATCTTGAGCGTTACATGCGCGAGGCGGTCAAGGTCAGCAACGATTCACCGGTTTTGCTCGACCGTTTCCTCAACGATGCCATCGAATGCGATGTCGACTGCCTGCGCGATCCCGAGGGTCGCACCTTCATAGGTGGCGTGATGGAGCATATCGAGCAGGCGGGGGTTCATTCCGGCGATTCGGCCTGTTCCTTGCCGCCTTATTCCCTGTCCGCGCCCACTGTTGCCGAGATCAAGCGACAAACTGCGGCCATGGCTGCGGCTTTGAATGTGGTCGGCCTGATGAATGTGCAGTTTGCGATCCAGACGGTCAATGGCCAGGATGTGATTTACGTTCTGGAGGTTAACCCCCGCGCTTCGCGCACGGTGCCGTTCGTCAGCAAAGCCACCGGAATTCAGTTGGCCAAGGTGGCGGCGCGCTGCATGGTGGGGCAGACCCTGGCGGCGCAGGGTATTGCGGGCGAAGTGGTGCCGCCTTATTTCAGCGTCAAGGAAGCGGTGTTCCCCTTCGTCAAGTTCCCGGGTGTCGATACCATCCTGGGCCCGGAGATGAAGTCCACGGGTGAGGTCATGGGAGTGGGCAAGACCTTTGGCGAGGCCTTTGTCAAATCCCAGCTGGGCGCCGGTACCCGTTTGCCGACGGCGGGGCGTGTGTTTTTGACGGTCAAGAATGCTGACAAGCCGCGTGCCGTTGAGGTGGCTCGGGCCTTGCATGCGCAGGGCTTTGAATTGGTGGCCACCAAGGGCACTGCAGCTGCAATTGCCGCAGCAGGCATCGCCTGCTCGGTGGTCAACAAGGTCACCGAGGGCCGCCCTCATGTGGTGGACATGATCAAGAACAACGAGATCGTGATGGTCATCAATACGGTCGAGGAGCGGCGCAATGCGATTGCTGATTCTCGGCAGATCCGCACTTCGGCTTTGGCAGCTCGGGTGACCACCTTCACCACGATTGCAGGCGCTGAAGCGGCGGTCGAGGGCATGAAATATCTGGAGCATTTGTCGGTGTACTCATTGCAGGAGCTACACCGACAACTCAGTGCTGCCTGAGACCTCACCCGCATGGCCTTTGGTCTGAATAGACCGCGGCCATGTATTACACTTTCGCAAGTTCTGATTGCGCACCGCCCCCGGGAAACTGGCGGCGGTTGTCTTTTTTTCTGGAGTCCCCATGATGGCTACTCTTCCGATCACCAAGCGCGGTGCCGAGATGCTCAAGGCCGAGTTGCATCAACTCAAGTCGGTCGAGCGACCGGCCGTGATTGCTGCCATTTCCGAAGCCAGGGCTCAGGGAGATCTGAGCGAAAACGCGGAGTACGACGCCGCCAAGGACAGGCAGGGTTTTGTAGAGGGCCGGATTCAGGAAATCGAAGGCAAGCTCTCTGCGGCACAGATCATTGATCCTGCGGAGGTTGATGCCGGTGGCAAAGTGGTGTTCGGATCGACGGTGGAGTTGGAGGACGAGTCCACTGGCGAGCGTGTCTGCTATCAGATCGTCGGCGAAGATGAGGCCGATCTCAAGCTCGGCTTGATCAACGTCAGTTCGCCGATCGCCCGTGCGCTGATCGGAAAGGAAGAGGGCGATACGGCTGAGGTGCAAGCGCCCGCCGGCATCAAGCGCTACGACATCGTAGCCGTCCGGTACCACTGACAGGTCGCGTGTGCCAGCGCAATTGCGTCTGCGCCTTGCAGTGCTTTGCGCTGCTCTGTGGTGGGGCAGCCTGACGGCGCTGTGCGCGGTGGTGGTTCCTCTTTTATTTGCGCATTTGCCCAGCGTACAGCTGGCTGGGAGCATGGCTGCCCGCCTCTTCGACGCGCAGTCCTGGATCTCGGCTTTGTGCGGCCTGTTTTTACTGATGGTGTTCAATCGCGCCGAGGACCCAAGCTTGCTGGTCTTGGGTCGGGCGGTGCTGCGCTGGGTGGTCGCCGGCATCTTGCTGGCTCTGCTGCTGGAGTGGGGCGTAGCGCCGCGCATTTTGGCTGCGCGAATGGAGGGGCAGTCCCTGCGTCTGTGGCACAGCCTTGGCAGTGCCATGCTGCTGGCTCAGTGGTTGTGTGCCTCGGCACTTTTGTGGCGACTGAGCCGTCGACCCTGAGCAGGCTGCTTATCCTTTTAGGTGCGGCTATGCGGCCGCGCTGCGCTCGGCGGCCTCGACCGTATTGACCAGCAGCATGGTGATGGTCATCGGGCCGACACCGCCCGGCACGGGCGTCAGGTAGCCAGCCACCTCGCTGACGCCCGCAAAGTCCACATCGCCGCAAAGCTTGCCGGCCTCGTCCCGGTTCATGCCGACGTCCAGCACCACTGCGCCGGGTTTGACCATATCGGCAGTCAGGATTTTGCGCTGGCCCACTGCTGCGACGATGACGTCGGCCTGCACAGTAATGGACTTGAGGTTCGCGGTCCGCGAATGGCAGATGGTGACGGTTGCATCTTGCTTGAGCAGCATCAGGGCCATGGGCTTGCCCACGATGTTGCTTCGTCCGATCACTACCGCATGCTTGCCCTTGAGGTCATAGCCGATGGACTCCAGCATCTTCATGCATCCGTGTGGAGTGCAGGGCCAGAATCCGGGAAGACCCGTCATCAGGGCGCCGGCGCTGGCGATGTGAAAGCCGTCCACGTCCTTGGCTGGGCTGATCGCCTCGATCACTTGCTGCGCGTCGATGTGCGGCGGCAGCGGCAATTGAACCAGGATGCCGTGGATGTGAGGATCCTGATTCAAGGCGTGGATGCGTTTGAGCAGATCAGCCTGACTCAGGCTGGCCTCGTAGGTCTCCAGAACGGAGTGCAGCCCGTTGTCCTGGCAGGCCTTGACCTTGTTGCGCACATAGACCTGGCTGGCCGGGTTGTCGCCCACCAGAATCACCGCCAGCCCTGCCGTGATGCCGCGGTGGCGCAAGGCCAGGGCGCGGCGGGCCACGTCAGCTCTGAGCTGGGTCGAAAGGGCATTGCCGTCAATGAGTTGAGCTGTCATGGTCAATCGGTCAGAAGGATGGGGCAGGGGATGAAAAACGCCCGCAAAAAGCGGGCGCGCAGGTGGCGGGCTTGGCCGCTTCGATTCTCAGGCCTTGGCCGTGCTGGAGCCCAGGGCGATTTTGAGCAGGTCGGCCACAGTGTTGGCGTTGAGCTTTTCCATGATGTTGGCGCGGTGCGCCTCTACCGTCTTGATGCTGATGCCCAAATCGTCTGCGATCTGCTTGTTCAGCCGGCCCGCCACGATACGCTCGAGCACCTGGGCCTCGCGTGAGGTCAGTTTGGAAAGCAGGGCCTCTCTGCTGGCGCTGTTCTGGTGCTCATGGAAGCTGTTGCGCGCCTGTTCGAGCATGCGTTCGACCAGGCTAAGTAGCGCTTCTTCCTGGAAGGGCTTCTGTATGAAATCCATTGCCCCTTTCTTCATGGTGCTGACAGCCATCGGCACATCCCCATGACCCGTGATGAAGACCACCGGCAGGGGGCTCTTGCGTTCGATCAATCGATCCTGCAATTCGAGGCCGGTCATGCCGCCCATGCGGATGTCGACGATCAGGCAGGCCACCTCTCGGGGGTCGTAGCGGCTCAGGAAGGTTTCGGCTGAGTCGTAGCATCGGACCCGGTAGTCCTTGCCCTCAAGCAGCCATTGAAGCGAATCGCGCACGCCCTCGTCGTCATCGACAACGTAGACCGTACCTTTCTTGGGAATTAAGCTCATGTGAACCTTGACGGTGGGGCCATTCACGAACCGATCGGCGGACTTTCTCGCTCGACGTTTTCCAGGTGCTGCGGCTCGGTCTCCGAGGTCGGTTCCTTGGTGACCGCTGGCAGCCAGAAGGTAAATCGGCAGCCCAGCACCTCCTGGCCATTGTAGAGGTTCTCGGCCTCCAGCCGCCCCTGATGGGACTCGACGATGCTGCGGCACAGCTTGAGCCCGATCCCCATTCCTTCGGCCTTGGTGGAGTAGAAGGCCTCGAAGAGGCGCCGGCTGTTTTCCTCCGACAGGCCGCGGCCCGAATCGAGCACCGCGAACTCCACCATCGCCTCCTGGCCGGGCGCCTGTTGGTGCGTGACGCGCAGTTCCACCCGGCGGCGGGCGCTGGGTCTACGGGCCTGTTCGATCGATTCGGCTGAATTCTTCAGCAGATTGATCAGAACCTGCTCGATCAGGATCGGATCGACCAGGACCTGGGGTAGCCCCGGAGCCAGGTAGTGGGTCAGCCGCACATGGTGACGGCGCAGTTCAATATCGGCCAGTTCCATGGCGTTACTGACCATCGAGGCGACATCCGATGGCGTACGGTTGGGCTCGCTTCGTTTGACGAAGGATCTGATGCGATGAATGATCTGGCCGGCGCGCTGCGCTTGCCGGGCTGTCTTCTCCAGCGCGCCCACCAGGTCGGCTGTGTCGATGTGGCCGCGCTCGATCCGCGAGACCATGCCCTTACAGTAATTGCTGATGGCCGTCAGGGGTTGATTGAGTTCGTGGGCTACCGAGGAGGCCATTTCGCCCATGGTGATCAGGCGACTGGCAGACTGAGCCCGTTCTGCCTGCAGGGCAGCCTGCTCTTCCGCGTGGCGTCGTGGGGTGATGTCCGTGGCGATCATCATCTGGGCCAGGCGACCGTCGACCCAACTGAGGTAGCGCGATCGCACCTCCAGCCACTTGCCCAGATCGGGGACAAAGATCTCGGCGTTCTCGGCTGCCGCAGTCGTCAAGGCCTGGGTGGGCAATCCAGCCAGGGGATCGACCGGATCGAGCATCTCGTCGCCTGGCGCCGCCGCTGGCGTTCCTGCCTGGGTGACCAGCTGCAGATGCCCGGCGACATCGCCCCCAAACCAGGCCCGATAGAGCCGATTGGCAAAGAGCAGTTCGGTGCTGTCCAGCGGTGCCACCGAGACCGCTGCATCCAGCCCCTCGAGCACGGTTGTAAAGCGCTCATAGGAGTTGGACAGTTCCTCCCGGATCCGCTTGGGCTCGGTGATGTCGGTCATCGAGGTCATCCAGCCAGCCTGCTGACCGCGCGCGTCGATCAGGGGCGAGACATACATACGTGCATCAAACACCGACCCGTCCTTGCGCTTGACCCGCACTTCGAAACCGCCGGGGGTGGATCGGCCTCCCAGTTCCTCCTCCAGACGTGCCATCAACCAGTCCAGATCTTCCTCGGGCCAATAGGGAAAGGGTGCGGTGCGCCCGACCAGTTCGGGCTCGCTCCATCCAGTCATTTGGCAGAAGGCGGGATTGACGTAGGTGATGCGGCCCTGCAGGTCGAGGGCGCGCATACCGGTGAGCATGGAGTTTTCCATCGCACGTCGGAAGTTGGTCTCGGCCATTAGTGCTTCCTGCGCTTGCACCCGGCGGCGGGTGTGTCGCCAAGTGCCCACCAGCATCCAGACGGTCAGCGCACTGAGGGCGGTCACCAGCCAGAAAAAACCGCTGCCCACCACACCCAGGGAGGCTCTGTAGCCCTGCCCGCGAATGAGAAGCCCGTTGCCCACCGGCGATACCGGAATTTCGTAGGCGGCTGCTCCTTGGTGCCAGGGCAGCCAGCCAGCGGTGGTCGGCCTGGCTGCCGGCAAGCTGCCTGCCAGGGTTTGGCCCTGCTCGTCGATCAGGGCCACGGCATACCTGGCGCTCACCTCGGGGGGGACGCCAAATCGCAGCAGCGCATCGAGTGAATACTCGCCGAGGATCACGCCCGCAAATCGGCCCTGAATGTCCAGAGGGATCTGCAGCTGTACCGTGGGGGTGCTGGCCGCTGTTTCGCTGCCTGCGCTCAGGGGACGGGAAAACACAGGTTGCCGCAGATCGCGCACCAGGCCAAAAGTCTGTTCGCTCTCTCCTGTGGGCAGACTGTCGCCGATCTGTCGCTGCTGGGCTGGCGTCGCGCTGGCTGCCGCGTAATTGGCCCGCACCTTGCGCCTGGCATCGATCCAGCTAATGGCCAGCAGCTCAGGTTGCTGCTGAGTGATGGTTTCCGCTTGGTTCGGAAAATCATCCAGCGCAATTTCGCGGTTGGAGATTTCCCGTCCGAGCCGCATCAGTTGCTCTTGTCTCTCCAGCAATCGCAAGCGGATTCTTTGCTGTGCGTATTCCACATCGCGTCGGACGGCCTCGGCCTCCCGATCAATTTCTTCGATCCTCAGGTAGGCGAAAGCGGCCACCACGGCGGCCAGAAAGAGTACGACCGCCAGCAGCGGTCCCAGGGTCACGAAACGATCCTGGCGGGCGGGCGAGAGGCGCCGCCACCAGCGCCGCCACGCCGAAAGGGGCGTTGAGGGCGGCCGAGACAAGCTGTGAGGCAGGGTCGACGACATCGTCGGGCAAGTGTAGTGCGGCAAGCTCTGCGGGGATCAGGCCGGGTGGCTCCGACATGAGCGCAGATTCGTTGGATCTCGTGAAATGAGAGTCGGGAAACGAGCTCGTATTTTTCATTTTGTATTATGAAAATATAAAGCACCATTTGAAATTATGGTTTTCTGTGCGACACTTCGCGGAGTCCCGGTAGATTCCGGGTGGCCGCGGTGGGGGCAGCCTGTCCGTGGGGCCAGAGAAAACCAGCGACATCGCGCGCTCAACAGGAGGACACACCATGGCGGCTCAACCTCAAAACTTCGGTCTCGGTCCCCAGGATCAGGATCAGCAGGAAACCCGGGAGTGGCTCGACGCCCTCGGTGCGGTCATTGAGTCGCAGGGCCCCGAGAGAGCACATTTCCTCATTGAGCAACTTCTGGAAGAGGCGCGGCAACACAGCATCGATCTGCCGTTTTCAGCCAATACCGGCTACGTGAACACCATCGAGCCCGAGCAGGAGGCGCGTTGTCCGGGCAATATCGAAATCGAGGATCGCCTGCGCGCCTACATGCGCTGGAATGCCATGGCCATGGTGGTCCGCGCCAATCGGCACAACCCTGAGGATGGCGGAGATCTTGGCGGACACATTGGATCTTTTGCTTCTCTGGCACATCTGTTTGGCGCCGGTTTCAATCACTTTTGGCACGCCGAAAGCGAAAACCACGGCGGCGATTGCATCTACATCCAGGGCCATGTGGCCCCCGGTGTCTACGCGCGGGCTTTCCTCGAGGGCCGTTTGACCGAGGAGCAACTGCTGCATTTTCGGCAGGAGGTGGCGGGCAAAGGTTTGTCCAGCTATCCGCATCCCAAATTGATGCCCGAGTTCTGGCAGTTCCCCACGGTCTCGATGGGACTCGGTCCCCTGATGGCGATTTACCAGGCGCGCTTCCTGAAGTATTTGCACGCCCGTGGCATTGCCAATACCGAAAACCGCAAGGTCTGGGTGTTCTGCGGTGACGGTGAGATGGACGAGGTCGAGTCACTGGGCGCGATCAGCCTGGCCGCGCGCGAAAACCTGGATAACCTGATTTTCGTGATCAACTGCAATTTGCAGAGGCTTGATGGCCCGGTTCGTGGCAATGGCAAGATCATCCAGGAGCTTGAGGGTGAATTCCGAGGTTCGGGATGGAATGTGATCAAGCTGATCTGGGGCTCCAACTGGGATCCGCTCCTTGCCCGCGACAAGGACGGCGCCCTGCGCAAGATCATGATGGACACCGTTGACGGCGACTACCAAGCCTTCAAGGCCAACGATGGGGCCTATGTGCGCAAGCATTTCTTTGGCCGTGATCCGCGTACCTTGGAGATGGTGGCCCACCTCAGCGACGACGACATCTGGAACCTGCGCCGCGGCGGCCACGACCCGCAAAAGGTGTATGCCGCCTATCAGGCTGCGGTCCATCACAAGGGTCAGCCTACGGTGCTGCTGATTAAGACGGTCAAGGGCTTTGGCATGGGCAAGGCCGGTGAGGGCAAGAATACGGTCCATCAGACCAAGAAGCTCACCGACGAGGACATCAAGGCCTTCCGCGACCGTTTCAACATTCCGATTCCCGACAGTGAGTTGCCCAAGCTGCCTTTCTACAAGCCGGCCGATGACACCCCTGAGATGAAGTACCTGCACGAGCGTCGCAAGGCGCTCGGCGGTTACCTGCCGCACCGTCGCACCAAGGCTGACGAGAGTTTTACCGTGCCCTCACTGGAGACTTTCAAGGCGGTCATTGAACCAACAGCCGAGGGTCGCGAGATTTCCACCACCCAGGCTTACGTGCGCTTTCTCACCCAGCTGCTGCGTGACAAGGCCTTGGGACCGCGTGTGGTGCCCATTCTGGTTGACGAGGCGCGCACCTTTGGCATGGAAGGGTTGTTCCGTCAGGTGGGTATATACAACCCTGCGGGTCAGCAGTACACCCCGGTCGACAAGGACCAGGTGATGTACTACCGCGAGGACAAGGCCGGCCAGATTTTGCAAGAGGGCATCAATGAGGCCGGCGGCATGTCCAGCTGGATCGCGGCGGCAACCAGCTACAGCACCTCCAACCGGATCATGATTCCGTTTTACGTGTATTACTCGATGTTTGGCTTTCAGCGCATTGGGGATTTGGCTTGGGCCGCGGGGGACATGCAGGCTCGGGGCTTCCTGCTGGGCGGCACGTCGGGCCGTACCACGCTCAATGGCGAGGGCTTGCAGCACGAGGACGGGCACAGTCACATCCTGGCAGGCACCATTCCCAACTGCATCAGCTACGACCCCACCTTCGCCCATGAAGTGGCGGTGATCATGCAGCACGGCCTCAAGCGCATGGTGGAAAAGCAGGACAACGTGTTTTATTACCTGACGCTGCTCAACGAGAACTATGTCATGCCAGGTCTGCAAGCGGGTACGGAAGAGCAGATCATCAAGGGCATGTACCTGCTGCAGGAGCCCGGTAAGGTCAAGGGCAAGCTCAAGGTCAATCTGTTGGGCTCGGGCTCCATCTTGCGCGAGTCCATGGCCGCCAAGGTGCTGTTAGAGGAGCAATGGGGTGTGGCTGCCGCCGTCTGGAGCTGCCCGAGCTTCAACGAACTGGCCCGTGACGGCCAAGAGGCCGAGCGCTGGAATCTGCTTCACCCAACCGAGGAACCGCGAGTGCCTTTTGTAGCGCAGCAGCTGGCCCGGCAGGCGGGCCCGGTGATTGCCTCGACCGACTACATGAAGAACTATGCCGAGCAGATCCGTGCCTTTGTGCCGGCCGGTCGGGTCTACAAGGTATTGGGGACCGATGGCTTTGGGCGCAGCGACTTTCGCAGCAAGCTGCGCGAGCATTTCGAGGTCAACCGCCATTACATCGTCGTGGCCGCGCTCAGGGCTCTGAGTGAGCAGGGCGAGTTGCCCACCTCCAAGGTGGCCGAGGCGATTGCCAAATACGGCCTCAACACGGACAAAGTCAATCCTCTCTACGCCTGAAGCGGGCCCGGATACACCAGGAGACACAAGTTATGGCGTTGATAGACATCAAGGTGCCCGACATCGGTGACTTCGATGAAGTGGCGGTGATCGAGCTGCTGGTCAAGCCCGGTGACACGGTCAAGGCAGAGCAGTCGCTGATTACAGTGGAGTCGGACAAGGCTTCGATGGAGATTCCATCGAGCCACGCGGGCGTGATCAAGGAACTCAGGGTCAAGCTGGGTGACAAGGTCAGAGAGGGCTCGGTCATTGTGGTGATCGAGGCTGTCGGATCGGCTGCGGCGGCGCCGGCGCCTGCCCCCGCCCCCGCTTCGGCGGCGCCTGTGCTCGCCCCTGCAATGGCGGTTGCCGCCCCTGCAGCGGCGCCAGCGGTCGTCGGCTTGCAAGAGATCCGAGTGCCTGACATCGGCGACTTCAAGGATGTGGCGGTGATCGAGTTATTGGCCAAGCCAGGCGATGCGATCGCCCTGGAGCAGTCGCTCATCACCGTCGAATCGGACAAGGCTTCGATGGAGATCCCGTCGTCGTCTGCCGGTGTGCTCAAGGAGCTTCGCGTCAAGCTCGGTGACAAGATCAATATCGGCGATGTGATTGCCGTGATCGAGGGCACTGCCTCGATGACTGCTGCGGCATCGGTCCCCGCGCGAGTGGCTGTCGCTTCGGCGGCGGGCGCGCCCGCCCCGGCGCCTTTGGCTGCGCCGGCTCCCGCCGTGATGGCTTTGTCCGTCCCGGCGCACCAGCCCAGCGCACCCGGCGCCGGGCTGCCCCATGCCTCACCCTCGGTACGCAAATTTGCGCGCGAGTTGGGCGTACCTCTCGATGAGGTGCGCGGCTCCGGTCCCAAGGGGCGCATCACGACCGAAGATATCCAGAAATTCACCCATTCGGTCATGGCGGGCGCCACCCAGACCAAAGCCCAGGCGGCGAAGGCCCCCACTGGTGGCTCTGGCGTGGGTCTCGATCTGCTGCCCTGGCCTAAGGTGGACTTTGCCAAGTTTGGCCCGATCGAGCGCAGGGAGATGTCTCGCATCAAGAAGATCAGCGGCGCCAACCTGACGCGCAATGCGATCATGATTCCGGCTGTGACCAATCACGACGATGCCGACATCACCGAGCTCGAAGCCTTCCGTGTCTTGACCAACAAAGAGCATGAAAAATCTGGCGTCAAGGTCACGATGTTGGCTTTCTTGATCAAGGCCTGCGTGGCGGCTCTGAAAAAATTCCCCGAGTTCAACAGCAGCCTCGATGGCGATGCCCTGATTTACAAGCAGTATTGGCATATCGGTTTTGCTGCCGACACGCCCAACGGCTTGGTGGTTCCGGTGATCAAGGACGCCGACAAGAAGGGCGTGCTGCAGATCAGTCAGGAAATGTCGGAGCTGGCCAAGAAGGCCCGTGAAGGCAAGATGGGGCCCGCCGACATGAGCGGCGCGACTTTCACCATCTCAAGCCTGGGCGGCATTGGGGGGCGTTATTTCACGCCGATCATCAATGCGCCGGAGGTGGCGATCCTGGGTGTGTGCAAGAGCCAGATGGAGCCAGTTTGGAATGGCAAGGAGTTTGTACCGCGCCTGATGCTCCCCCTGTCTCTGACCTGGGACCACCGAGTGATCGATGGTGCGGCTGCCGCACGATTTAACGCTTACCTTGGCCAAATCCTGGCCGATTTCCGGCGCGTACTGCTCTGAAGAGCTCATCAGCAGTCTGCGGGTAAGCTAGTCGCTTTTCCAGCACAGGCGGGGTACCCATGACCACCTTGGTGATTGTCAGAAAGGCCGGGCAGGTTGCGATTGCAGCCGACACCCTGGTGACTTTTGGTGATACGCGGCTCGGCAGCCGCTATGAGGCCAACAGCAAGATCCTCAGGCTCGATACGCCGCAGGGCATCCATTACATCGGGATGGCCGGTTCGGTTGCGCATTTTCCTGTGCTGCGCAAGGCGATCAACACCCTGCCGCCGGAGCAGGTTCTGCTGGGCGGCAAGGACCAGATTTTCGATACCTTCACCCGTTTGCATCCGGTTCTCAAGGAGCAGTTTTATCTGCAGACCAAGGAAGATGAGAACGACCCTTATGAGTCAAGCCAATTCAGCGTGGTGATTGCCAACCAGAGCGGTATCTTTGGTCTCTACAGTTATCGCGAGATTTTTGAGTTCAAGCAGTTCTGGGGTATCGGATCAGGGCGCAGTTTTGCCCTTGGGGCTATGTATGCCTGCTGGGACAAATCCAAGACGGCCCGCGAGGTCGCGCTGATGGGGGTCAACGCAGGCTGCGAATTTGACAAGAACTCCGCTCCTCCGGTGGAGCTCTACACGCTGAAACTGAAAGCAAGTGCATCATGAACGCCTCCCTCATTGAGATCAAGGTCCCCGACATTGGCGACTTCAAGGATGTTGCGGTGATCGAGCTGTTGGTCAAGCCAGGCGATGTCATCAAGCCCGAGCAGAGCCTGATCACCGTCGAGTCGGACAAGGCCTCGATGGAGATTCCCTCGAGCCATGGCGGCATAGTCAGGGAGCTTAAGGTTCAGCTGGGCGATAAAGTCAGCGAGGGTACTGTGCTGCTGCTGCTAGAAAGCGCGGCCGCCTCGGTCGCGGCCTCTGCGCCTTCGGTTGTACCCGTTCCGGCATCTGCCACTGCCCCAGCGCCCTCCGCAGCCGCACCCGCAGCAGCACCCACAGCGGCAAGCTGGGGCGGCTCGGCTGATATCGAGTGCGACCTGCTCGTGCTCGGTGGCGGCCCTGGGGGCTATTCGGCGGCTTTCCGCGCGGCTGACCTCGGCCTCAAGGTCGTGCTGGTCGAGCGCTACGCCACTTTGGGTGGCGTCTGTCTGAATGTGGGCTGCATTCCGTCCAAGGCGCTGCTGCACGTGGCTGCGGTAATGGACGAGGTGTCCCACCTGGGCGATCTGGGCATTGAGTTCGGCAAGCCTTCGCTCAATATCGACAAGCTGCGCGGCCACAAGGAAAAGGTCATCGGCAAGTTGACCGGTGGTCTGGCTGCCATGGCCAAGATGCGCAAGGTGACCATCGTGCGCGGCTATGGCAGCTTTGTCGGCGCTCAACACCTTGCGGTCGAAGAAACCACCGGCACTGGCCAGGACAAGACCGGCAGCAAGAAGGTGGTGGCCTTCAAGCGCGCCATCATCGCTGCTGGCAGCCAGGCTGTGCGCCTGCCCTTCATGCCCGATGACCCGCGTGTGGTGGACTCGACCGGCGCGCTGGCCCTGGCCGGTGTGCCCAAGAAGATGCTGATCGTCGGCGGCGGCATCATTGGCCTGGAAATGGGCACCGTCTACAGCACGCTGGGCGCCCGCCTGGACGTGGTGGAGATGATGGACGGCCTGATGCAGGGCGCCGACCGTGACCTGGTCAAGGTCTGGGAAAAGATGAACAAGGGCCGCTTCGACCACATCATGCTCAAGACCAAGACCGTGGGCGCCACGGCCACGCCCGAAGGCATCAAGGTCCAGTTCGAAGGTTTGGATGGCACGAAGAGCGAGGGCATTTACGACCTGGTGTTGCAGGCCGTGGGTCGCACGCCCAACGGCAAAAAGATTGCCGCTGATAAAGCCGGTGTGGCTGTGACGGACCGGGGCTTCATTGAGGTGGATATCCAGATGCGTACCAATGTGCCGCACATCTTTGCCATCGGCGATATCGTGGGCCAGCCTATGCTGGCGCACAAGGCGGTGCACGAGGCGCATGTGGCCGCTGAAGTGATTGCCGGTGAATTGCAGGGCGATAAGGAGCTTGCAAGTGCTGCCTTTAACGCCCGCGTAATTCCCAGCGTTGCTTACACCGACCCCGAAGTGGCCTGGGTCGGTTTGACTGAAGAGCAGGCTAACGCGCAAGGCATCAAGGTCAAGAAAGGCTTGTTCCCTTGGGCCGCCTCTGGCCGCGCCATTGCCAACGGCCGTGACGAAGGCTTTACCAAGCTGCTGTTCGACGACTCGCCCGAGGCCCATGGCCATGGCCGGATCTTGGGTGGCGGTATCGTGGGTACTCATGCCGGCGACATGATCGGCGAGATCGCACTGGCCATCGAGATGGGTGCCGATGCGGTGGATATTGGCAAGACCATCCATCCGCACCCCACGCTGGGCGAGAGCATCGGCATGGCCGCAGAAGTGGCGCACGGATCTTGTACGGACGTGCCGCCGGCAAAGCGCTAGCTCGGTATCTCTTGCGGCAGACGGCTACAGTGCTGGCCGACTCCATGGCGTAGGGCATGGTCGTCGGATCGGTTCGTGCTCCGGTTCCCCCTGCGGCTTGCGCTCCTTAGTGCCTTGTGCATGAGGCCCGCGCGGCCTCGTGGTGATGCCCGGCGGACTGATGGGGCGAGATGAGTCTCGGCGAAAAGGTGTGGTGCTCGGGCAGTCAGTTCGCGGGCCGATTGCGCATCTCCGCGCCTAATTTCGCGGCTCGCCGTGATTTTTGTGGCGCTTTGACAACCTATGCGTAGTTTCCACATTGGCTCTGAGCCAAGCGGTGCGGTGGTGTAAGTCCGTCGTGGATTTGATTCGCCCAATCCGGATCAAGTGGGATTTTTTGAATACTAAGGAAATCACTTTTGGGGGCTGGCTCTCCGTTTGGCCCGGCGCAGCCGTTGAAGGTCTGCTCTCTATGCGCCGCGCCCCAGACCCGTCGCAGTCTCACAAGTCGTTTGCGCGGCTTTGCCTCTGGGCCGCTCAGCGCTACATTGGACCGGATTTCGTCACAGGTCGTTCCTTTTGTGCCTGCAGCTGAAATCAGGAGGGGTCGTATGTCCCATCATGAGAGTGACTCGCCGGCATCGATTCGATCGAGTCGACCGACCGGCGCAGATTGGGTCTTTTTGTTTTTCCTGGTGTGCTTGTTTGCAGCGGTTCTGGCCATGGGAACCCTGACCTTTAGGCAGGGACTCAAGACCGAGGCGGGCAAGACGCAGGCGGAGGCTCTGGTCAGTTGGCTTGCTCAGTCCAAAGACTCACGAGGTCGGGCCGGTTTTGAACCCTCTGCGTGTGCTTTCTCGCGTGCAGATTCAACGCAGACCCCCACTTGGGCCGGGTGTGCCGAAGTCCTGTTCAGTCAGGGCGGTCCGGTGGGCGATCTGCGAAACCCCTTTTCCGGACAGCCTTTGTCTCCGATCGCGCGGTGTGATCCGGTCGACCCCAAGTCACCTGGCCAATTGGTGCTCGAGAAGATTTCAGCCACTCCTCTTGGATCGGCGGTTTCCTCAGTCACTGTTGCGCTGATGGCAGAAGAGCCGATTGACAAGCCGCTGACGATCAAGGTCACCGTCTGTGACAAGGGTGGCTATCCGATCAAGGTCGCAGAGGTCGAATTCTGAGGGGTATGGCATGAGCACAGACCGTTTGGCGGAAGGCTCGCCTGAGGATCAGGCGGTGCCCCTGCGTTCTTATCGCCATCTATCGGATACGCAAGTCCCGCCCCTGGCGGCGGGTGAGCGCGTACAGAGCCCGGCACAGCCTGTGGCGGGAGGAGCAGGCGTGCGGGGAGAAATCTACAACAGCTTGTTCAATCCCAACCTGCCCGGTAACTACCAAAAGCAGTTCGACCGGATCATCGTCTGGTTGATCGTTCTGAACCTGGCCGCTTTGACTGTTGAGCTCGTCCCCCAGATTCATGAGCCCTACAAGATCTGGTTTGACCGCTTCGATGTTTTTTCGGTGATCGTGTTCACGGTGGAGTATTTGCTCAGGCTCTACACGGCCCCAGAAGATTCACAGTTTCGATCGGCCAATCGACCGCGACTGGCCTTTGTGCGCAACCCCTTTGCTATTGTGGACCTGCTGGCCATACTTCCCTTTTACCTGCAGGCGATATTGCCCCTGGATTTGAGAGTTCTGAGGGTCCTCAGGCTCCTGAGATTGCTCAAGTTGTTCAGGTTGCTAGTGCCCGCCTGGCATGAGTTTCGAGAGCTCAACCGAGGGCGCAGTTTCAGGCAACATGTCCATGCCTTGATCTACCCGGGCAGATACGGGGGGAGGCTGCATGTGTACTTCGACACCTTTATTGCCTTTTGGGTTGTGGTGTCTGTCTGCTGCGTCATTCTGGAGTCGGTGCATTCAGTGTCCTACCTGCTCCACCTCGAGTTGATTGTTCTGGATGTCGTGGCGGTTTCCATTTTTACCCTTGAATATGCACTGCGACTGTATTGCTGCGTAGAGGATCCCCGGTACGCATCTGCCGTCCAAGGCCGTCTGCGGCATGCCAAGACCCCCTCTATGGTCATTGATCTGCTGGCGGTGCTGCCTTTCTTTCTGGAGGCCATCCTTCACCATCAGTTTGATTTGCGCTTCCTTCGGATTTTCAGGCTCCTGCGCTTGCTCAAGCTGACCCGTTATACCGGGGCTACCACCACGCTGGCCAAGGTCATCGCTCGAGAGTGGCCGGTGATGGCGGCAGCTGCATTCATCATGCTTTTGCTGGTGATCCTGACGGCCAGCCTGGGCTATCTGTTCGAGCATGAGGCGCAGCCCGATAAATTTGAGAATATTCCGCAGGCGATCTACTGGGCGGTGATTACCTTGGCCTCGGTGGGCTATGGCGATATTTCGCCGGTCACGCCAGCGGGCCGCGCCGTCACCATCGTGCTGGCCCTTATCGGAATCGGCATTTTTGCGATTCCGGCGGCCTTGTTGTCCTCCGCTTTCTCAGACCAGTTGCACAAGGAGCGCGACGCCCTCAAGCAGGAACTTTTCAGGATGTTGGCCGATGGCAAGATCTCCGAGGAAGAGGCCGAGGTCATCAACCGCGAAGCCAAGCGATTGCACCTGTCGGCTGAGGACGTGGAGGTGCTGATTGAAAATGCCCGTCGTGAGCGGCAGATTGCGGACGATGTTTCCAAGCTGCCCCTGCATACGATCGCCGCGCGTGCCGAGCACGCGGTGGAGCACTACAAGACCCTGTACTCGGAAATCAGGCAACTGGGCTTGCTGACCAATCTTTCGCAATTCGAAACGGCCGCCCGTGCTCCCGATCGACTCACGTCTTCAGAGTGGCAGGTCTGGCTGCAGATCAACCGCCTGGCAGACCCGCCCGCCGACCAAGCCGCCACTTCGCGTACGGATGCCAGCCCCTAGTTCCTGCGCGGGGGAGGCTAAACCGGCGTTTTTGCATAAGCTCTCTGGTTCTTGAGGGCTTTAGGCTTTTTGTTCAGGGCCAAAAGGTCATAACATCGGGTTCTGTCTCACCGGAGCTTGCCATGGACACCGCGCTGATCGTCGTCATCTTGCTTCTCACCTTTTTGCTGGTGCTGGTCATCTTGCTGTACTTCTATACCCAGCAAGGTTTTCGCGATCTGGTGTCCCGCATCGCGCAGGATCCGGCTTCGGCTCAAGGGCAGGCCGGCGCGGCCAAGAGCGCACGCAATCCCGATTCCCTTCGTCGTGAGCGCAGCGTGGCGCACGACAAATTGGTGCTTCTTGAAGCCGAGCTGAGCGTTAATCCGCGGGAAGCCCTGACGCCCGAGGAGATCGAGACTTTCGAGAGCTCGCGCAAGACGATCAAGGCTTGCAACGACGGCCTGAAGACTATGGGCAATTGGATTGGGCTCCCCTTCGATCTGGAGTGGGTGGAAATTCAGCAGCGCCAGCCCAAGCTCAATGAGCTGTATCGCCTCTTCGTTGAACAGACCCTCGAGAAGGCCGAACAGGGGTCGGCCGCGACTTCCGAGCCTCCAGCCCCGTCCCTTTCTCGCTGGTAGGCGTTCTGACCTGGCGCCCTTGGGGACTCAGGGCTGCCTTGTTTCGGGCGTATTGTCTCTGTGGGCAAGCACCCGTCTGGCCCCATCGAAACGGTCCGTCCAGTAGCGGGCCGACAGTCTCTCCAGCCGTATGCGCTCGCCAGTGCGGGGCGCGTGGACGAAGCGTCCTTCACCAACATAGATGCCGACGTGGCTGAAGGCCTGTCGCAGGGTGTTGAAGAACACCAGATCGCCCGGCGCCAGATCTTTCATTTCAATGGTTTCGGTCACCGCAGCTTGCTGGTCGGAGGTGCGCGGTAGGGTCACACCCACAATCTGCTGGTAAACCACGCGAACAAAGCCGCTGCAGTCCAGCCCTGTTTCGGCTTCGTTGCCGCCCCATCGGTAGGGCACCCCCATGAAGCCCATGGCATGCACGGCCACTTCCGAGGCCTTGGGCAAAGCCGGCGGCGGCCGGGACAGGGCAGGGGCCAGAAGGCCCCTTTGATCGAGGAATTCGCCCAGTGCATCGGACCGGGCGGCCGGACAGGCACCGATCAGGGCTATGAGGCACGTACAAGCGAGCTTTTGCATTCTTTTGAGCTTAGTGCACCCGTATTTTTCGGTCAAGAAACTGATCTGCGTGGCCCCCCATCAGGGCGGGCTGACTAGAATCGCCGGCTCGCCTCTTCCCTGGGAATCCCGTGTCTGACCGATTTCATCTTCTTGTCCAGCAGGTTTTGCCCAAGTCTTGGCTGACGCGGATGGCGGGGCGCCTGGCCGACTGGCGGGGCGGGGGCTTGACCCGTTGGGTCATCGCCCGGTTTGTCGCGCGTTACGGGGTCGACATGAATGAGGCGCAGGTGCCTGATATCGGCCACTACCCGACCTTCAATGATTTTTTCACCCGTCCCCTAAAACCCGGTGCCCGACCCTTGGCGCAGGCCGACCTGATTTGCCCGGTCGATGGCAGCATCAGTCAGTTTGGGCCCATCGAGGGTGATCAGATCTTCCAGGCCAAGGGGCATCGCTACTCGACCCAGGCCCTGGTGGGAGGCGATGTGTCATTGGCTCGGCACTTCGAGAATGGGCATTTTGCAACTCTGTATCTCAGTCCTCGCGACTACCACCGCATTCACATGCCGTGTGACGCGACTCTCAAGCGCATGGTCTATGTGCCGGGCCAGTTGTATTCGGTCAATCCCGCCACTGCACGTACTGTGCCGGGGCTGTTCGCTCGCAACGAGCGGGTGGTGTGTGTCTTCGAAAGCGAGGGCAGGCCCTGGGTGCTGGTGCTGGTAGGGGCTACGATTGTGGGAAGCATGGCGACGGTCTGGCACGGGCGGGTGGAGCGATCCGGCCCGGACCCGCGCGAGTGGATTTACCCGGACCAGGATATCGGTCTGCAGCAGGGCCAGGAGATGGGCCGTTTCCTTCTGGGCTCCACAGTAGTCATGCTTTTTCCTGCAGGCCCCCTGCGCTTTGATTCCACATGGCAGCCAGGTGGCAGTATTCGAATGGGTCAGGCCATGGCCGAATGGGTCAAAGCCGCTTGAGACGCGGACCTTCCCCATGACAGGCTATCGCATTCGCCTGTTGGCTTTCGATGAGGCCGGTGAGCCGCAGAGGCAGCAGGCCGAGCGTCGATATGGTGTGGCGCTAGAGGCGGCCTTGGGCGATGCTTGCCTGGTGGCCCCGGTCTATCGCCAGGTCCTGCGCCTGTACGCCCTCCATGGGCCCTCGCCAGATCTGCAAAGCCTGAGCGAGGCCGAGGCACAACTGCTGCAGACCTGGCAGGAAGCAGAGGCTGCAGCCCTGACAGCCGCGCTGGGTCCCCATCGCTACCTCGAAGAGGCGCAGTTTGAAATCCTGATTGAGAAGTAGTCGTTTGCAAGGCCGGTACGCCGGACTTGATTGGGCATGTCCGGATTCAGGCAGGCAGCACTTGGAGCAGACGGTCCAGCCCACCCTGGTTGATCGCCACGCAGGCCTGGTCGCGCACCGCCGGCTTGGCTTGATAGGCCACCGACAGTCCGGCTGCTGACATCATGGGCAGATCATTGGCTCCATCGCCGACGGCAATCGCCTGCCTGGGCTCCAGCCCCAGTTGGGCGCAGGTCTGCAGCAGCATCCGTTTTTTCTCGGCACCGTCACAGATGTCTCCCCAGGCTTGGTCGACCATACGCCCGGTCAAGACGCCCTCGCGGATCTCCAATACATTGGAGCGGGTGAAATCGATCCCGAGTCGGTCGCGAATACGGTCGGTAAAGAAAGTGAAGCCACCGGAGACCAGCAGCACCTTGAGTCCGGCGGCCTTGCAGGCCTGGACCAGTTCGCTGGCCCCTGGATTGAGTCGCAGCCGTTCGTCGTAGACACGCTGCATATCGGCCAGACTCACGCCGCGCAGCAGGGCTACCCGCTGACGCAGGCTTTCCTTGTAGTCGGCGATTTCCCCCCGCATGGCCGCCTCCGTAATGGCGGCCACCTCGGCTTTTCGACCCACTGCATCGGCGATTTCGTCCACGCATTCGATGTTGATCAGGGTCGAGTCCATGTCGAAGGCGATCAGGCCGAAGTCGCGCAGGGGACGCAAGGCCCCCGGACTGCGGACCACAAGGGCGTCATCCGAATTGGTCAGAGATGGGGAAGAGCTCATGGTCGGGAACCCGTGTGGTCAGTGAAGGGGAGTCACGGAGGCCTCGGCAGCCTCCTTTCGGGGTGCGCCCAGGCTGCGCAGCACATCGCGCACCATTTGGGCGCGCGCTGTTGCTTCGGGCAAGGCGCGCTCGATGCGCAGGCGGTCATTGCCGGCCAGCTTGATATGCCGATTTTTCTGCACCAGCGCAATGATCGCCGAGGGGTCGATCGGTGCGTCCTTGCGAAAGCTGATGTGCATCGCGCCTGGGGCTGCATCCACTTTGGTCACACCATAGGGGCGAGCCAGTACGCGCAGTCGGTGCATGTCGATCAGCGTCTGCGCCGGTGCAGGCAGCTTGCCAAAGCGATCCACGATTTCCTCGAGCAGACTGTCGATCTGTTCGTGGTTACGGGCGGTGGCCAACTTCTTGTAGAAAGACAGGCGCAGATGCACGTCGCCGCAATAGTCCTGCGGCAGGAGGGCCGGCGCGTGGAGGTTGATTTCGGTGGTCACTGCCAAGGGGCTGAGCAGGTCCGGCTCCTTGCCCGACTTGAGGCTGCGCACCGCCTCGGCCAGCATCTCGTTGTAGAGCTGAAAGCCCACCTCCATCATGTTGCCCGATTGGTTGTCGCCCAGCACCTCGCCAGCCCCCCTGATCTCCAGGTCGTGCATGGCCAGGTAGAAGCCCGAGCCGAGTTCCTCCATCTGGCTGATTGCATCGAGTCTTTGCTGTGCCGCGCGGGAAAGACTCTCGAGGTCTGGCACCATGAGATAAGCATAAGCCTGGTGGTGGCTGCGTCCCACCCGGCCGCGCAACTGGTGCAATTGGGCCAGGCCGAACTTGTCGGCCCGCGCGATGACGATGGTGTTGGCATTGGGCACATCAATGCCGGTCTCTATGATGGTCGAGCACAGCAGCAGGTTGTGGCGCTGGGCCACGAAGTCCTTCATGACCCGCTCCAGTTCGCGCTCGGGCATTTGCCCGTGCGCCACCGCAATCCGCGCCTCGGGCAGCAAGGCTTGCAGGGCCTCACGCCGATTTTGTATGGTCTCCACTTCGTTGTGCAGAAAGTAGACCTGGCCACCGCGCTTGAGCTCGCGCAGCACCGCCTCGCGGATGACGCCTTGGGATTCGCTGCGCACAAAGGTCTTGATGGCCAGCCGGCGCTGCGGTGCGGTGGCAATCACGCTCATATCGCGCAGGCCCTCCAAAGCCATGCCCAAGGTGCGTGGGATCGGGGTGGCGGTCAGCGTGAGTACATCGACTTCGGCGCGCAACTGCTTGAGCGCCTCTTTGTGGCGCACGCCGAAGCGATGCTCCTCGTCAATGATGAGCAAGCCCAGGCGCTTGAACTTGACCTCGGGGCTGAGCAGCTTGTGGGTGCCCACCACGATGTCGATGCTGCCATCGGCCAAGCCGGCCGCAGCACTGGCGATTTCCCGGGCGGTTCGAAAGCGGCTCATCTCGGCCACCTTGACCGGCCATTTGGCAAAGCGGTCCACCAGGGTCTGATAGTGCTGCTCGGCCAGCAAAGTGGTGGGAGCCAGGATCGCCACTTGCCGACCACCGGTGACCGCTACAAAGGCCGCTCGCAGGGCCACCTCGGTTTTCCCAAAACCCACGTCGCCGCAGATCAGCCTGTCCATGGGGCGGGGACTGATCATGTCTTGAATCACCGCATGGATGGCGGCGCGCTGGTCGGCCGTTTCCTCAAAGCCGAAGTCGCTGACGAACTGCTCGTAATCGCGCGGTGAATAGCCGAAGGCATGGCCTTGCCGGGCGGCTCGGCGGGCGTAGATGTTGAGCAGTTCGGCTGCTGCATCGCGCACTTGTTCGGCGGCCTTGCGCCGGGCTTTTTCCCATTGGCCTGAGCCCAGCCGATGCAGGGGCGCTTCAGCGGCTGAGACGCCGGTGTAGCGACTGATCAGATGCAATTGGGCCACTGGCACGTAAAGGGCCGCCTGGTCGGCGTATTCCAGATGCAGGAACTCACCCGGGCCTTGCCCCAGCTCCATGCTCACCAAGCCCCGGTAGCGGCCGATGCCATGGGCGCTGTGTACCACGGGATCGCCCACCTGCAGCTCTGAAAGGTCCTTGATCAGCGCCTCGACATCACTGACCTGCTCCTGCCGCTTGCCCTTGCGCCGGGCGGCTGGCGTGGCGGCAAAGAGCTCGGTCTCGGTGATCAGATCGACCTGAGCTTCAGGCCAGGCGAATCCTTCGGCCAGCGCGGCGGTGGCCATGCCCAGCCTCGGCTCGCCTTGCAGGAACTCCTCCAGCGATTCGCAGGGGATTGGTTCAATCTGGCTGGCCCGCAGGAAGTCCAGCAGACTTTCACGCCTGCCCTGGCTTTCGGCCAGGATCAGGGTGCGGTGACCGGCTGTGGCCAGGTGCTGCTTGAGCTTGAGTAGCGGCTCTTCGGCGCCGCGCTGGACGGACACATCGGGCAACGCTCGGGGCGCGGCAGAGGGCTCAGGCGTCTGGGTTGGCTCAGCGGCATCGGCCGCTGCGTGGCCTCCGAACTTGGTCGGCCGCAGGGCCAACTGGGCATAGCCCTTGGCCCGGGTGTAGAAGTCTTCGCTGCTGAGAAAAAGGCTCTCCGGTGGCAGTGCGGGCTGCTCGGGCGCGCCCTGCACCAGTCGGTAGCGCTCCCGCGTGTCCTGCCAGAAGCGCTGAAAAGCCGTTTCAATTTCGCCGTGCAGTACCAGGCAGGCCTGTGGGCCGAGGTAGTCGAAGACGCTCGCCGTTTCCTCAAAAAAGAGGGGCAGGTAGTACTCAATGCCGGCAGTGGCCACCCCATTTCCGATGTCCTTGTAGATGCGGCTGCGGGTGGGGTCGCCTTCAAGCAGCTCGCGCCAGCGGCTGCGGAACCGGGCTCGTGCGGCCTCGTCCATAGGAAACTCACGGCCGGGCAGAAGCCGAACCTCGGGTACTGGATAGAGACTGCGCTGGCTGTCGGGGTCAAAGGTGCGAATCGACTCGACCTCGTTGTCGAACAGATCGACCCGATAGGGCACCAGCGAGCCCATGGGAAACAGGTCGATCAGTCCACCCCGCACCGCGTATTCGCCAGGTCCCACCACCTGGGTGACATGGCTGTAGCCGGCAAGCGTCAGCTGCGCCTTCAATCGCGCCTCGTCCAGGGTCTGCCCCACCTTGAACGCGAAGGTGTAGCCGGCTAGGAAGCTCGGCGGGGCGAGCCGGTACAGCGCGGTGGTCGCGGGCACGATGACCACATCGGCGCCGTGCTCCGCATCGCGCTGATTGATGCGCCAGAGGGTGGCCAGACGTTCGCTGATCAGGTCCTGATGGGGCGAGAAGCCATCGTAGGGCAGCGTCTCCCAATCGGGGAACAGGGCGCAGCGCAGATCGGGTTCGAAGAAGGGCAGTTCGGCCAGCAGGCGCTGCGCATCGGCGCTATCGGCCGTGACCAGGGCGGTCAGGCGACCGGCTTGACTTTCGCGCCGAGCCAGGCGGGCCAGCAGCAACGCATCGCTCGAGGCAACCGGTCGGGCCCAGGTCAATCGCTGACCTGCAGTGAGTTTCGGAAGATCCATGTGGAATTGAGGCCCAGGGGCAGCCATGACCAAAACCCCAAACCGGTTGGAGTGGGGTGGTGGTCATGATTTTAGAATCAGGCCCTATATGTCCGACTCGCCGCCTCCAGCTTTCGAGGGTGCACCCTCGAAAGCCTTTGTCTTGATTGCCAGTGCGGGCATAGGCAGCCGGGCGGGTGGCCCGGTCGATTTGCCCAAGCAGTACCAGTTGCTCTGCGGCCAGGCCGTGATCCTGCACACCCTGAAGGTCTTCCAGGCGCTGCCCGATCTGGTGGGTGGGGTGGCGGTGGCTGTCGCGCCGCAGGACGCCTTCATCGCGCCCTTGCTTGAAGGCCGCTCGGAGATCATTCTGCGCTGTGGGGGCGCCACCCGTGCCGATACGGTTCGTCAGGGGCTGCAGGATTGGCAGCGGCGGCCCGGCGGACCGGGCCCCGGCGATTGGGTGCTGGTCCATGATGCGGCCCGGTGCCTGATCGAGCCCGCCTTGGTACGGCGTTTGATAGGTCAGTGCCAGCACGATGCGGTTGGGGGCTTGCTGGCCCTGCCTCTGCCCGATACCCTCAAGGCCGAGAGGGGTGGCCGGGTGGTGCAGACGCTTGATCGCAGTGGCAAGTGGCTCGCTCAAACCCCGCAGATGTTTCGCTGCGGCGCATTGGTGGGGGCGCTGGAGAAGGCGCGGTCCAGTGCCTTGCCGGTCACCGATGAGGCCAGCGCGATGGAGGCCCAGGGCTTGGCGCCCATGCTGGTGCCCGGTAGTGCGCGCAATTTCAAAATTACCTATCCTGAAGACTTCAGCCTCGCGCAGGCTGTGCTGCAAGTGCAGTCTGCGTGGGCCTTATCGTCATGAACACATCCAAACCATCGCAGGGCGCGATTCGCGTGGGGCAGGGCTGGGACACCCATGCCCTGGTTGCGGGGCGGCCCCTGATTCTGGGGGGCGTCCAAATTCAGTGGGACAAGGGTCTGCTGGGTCATTCCGATGCCGATGTGCTGCTCCATGCCATCACCGACGCCTTGCTCGGGGCCGCTGGGTTGGGCGATATCGGTCGTCATTTCCCGGATACCGATGCGCAGTTCAAGGGGGCCGATTCGGTGCAACTGCTCTCTGAGGCGGCCAGACGGGTGCGGGGGCAGGGCTGGCAAATTGGCAATATCGACGCCACCATCCTTGCCCAGGCGCCCAAACTGGCCCCTTATCTGCCGGCCATGTGCGAGCGCATCGCGCAGGCGCTCGATCTGTCGGCCTCTCAGGTCAATGTGAAGGCCAAGACCGCTGAGAAGATGGGGCCGGTGGGCGAGGGCCAGAGCATGGAAGCACAGGCTATCGCGCTTCTGCTGGCTGCCTAAACGGCGGCTCAGGCCCGCCGCAAGCGCAGGCTGGCGCACAGCCCGCCGTGCTCAGCCAAGCTCAGCGAGAGACCGCCCCCCATTCTCAGCACGCTGCTCTCGACGATGGCCAGGCCCAGACCCGTGCAGCCGGCTTCACAATCACCCTGCGAGGCGGCCGCCCCGGCGCGGAAGTAGGGCCGGGTGAGCTCATGAAGCTGCTGTGGTGCAACGCCCGGCCCATGGTCGGTGACGGTCAGCAGGACCCAGGCCTGGGTCGCCCGGGTGCGGATCTCAATATGGCTGATGCCATCGGCGCTGCGGCCATGAAGGCGCGCATTTTCAAGCAGGTTTGCGAGCACCCGCAGCAGCTCGACGGGCTCGGCCAGCACTTGCAGTCCCGCCTCAAGTTGCTGACTGATGCGTACTTTCGGATCGTCGGCCAGTGCAAAGCACGCCTGCTCGATCAGCGGTTGCAGGGGCAGCGCCTGCCCTTTGAAGCTCCTCGGCGCGCTGTGGGCCAAAAATCGGTCGATGATGCCCTCCATTTGGCCCATGTCGGCCACCATGTGCTCACGGGCGCGGGTATCGGGAACGCTCATTTCGGCTTCCAGCCGCAGCCGCGCCAGCGGCGTACGCAGGTCATGCGAAATGCCAGCCAGCAAAAGCGCACGCTCCTGCTCAAGTCGCGCCAATTGCTCACTCATTCGATTGAAGGCGACATTGACCTCTCGGATCTCGCGGGTGCTGGCTTGCTCATCGAGCCGCAAGCGGGCGGTCTGCCCGCGCTGAAGGCGCGCACTGGCCTGGGCCAGCGCGTGCAGGGGCTGGTTGATGATGCGCGTGATCAGGATCGACCCCAGCAATGAAAGCAAGCCCGCTGTGAGCAGCCATAGGGCCCAGATACCTGCTCGGGTGGGTATCAGTCGCGCCGGATCGGTTCGCAGCCAGTAGTTGTCGCCCTCGATGTCAAAGCCTATCCAGAACCCTGGTTGGCCATTGACCGACTCAGCCACCACTGTGCCTTCGCCGAGCTGCTGGCGCAATTGGCTAATGATGCGGCCCATCAGCACACTCTCGCGCATTTCAATGTGGCGGTCTTCCAGTCGGCGGATTGAAAGTCGAAGCCCTTCCTCATCCGCCAGAGTCTTGATGAGCATCAGCCGGCCGATCGGATCGCTTGCGCGCAGCGCGGCCCGGCTGAGATTGACCAGGGAGGCCAGTTGTTGGGCATCCCGAACTGCCCGCGGTGCGGTTTCAAGACTGATGAAGGCCTGCAGCCACAAGGCAATGCAGATCATCAGCAGCACGCTCAACAGGGACAGGGTGCGCCAGAACAGTGCGATGCCGCCTGTGGGGGTCAGGCCCTTCCAGCGCGAGCGACGCTTGGGATCAGCCCGTGCCATCGGGCACGAACACGTAGCCCACGCCCCAGACCGTCTGAATGTAGCGCGGCGAGCCGATGTCGGCCTCGATCAATTTACGCAGCCGGGAGATCTGGACGTCCAGGCTGCGGTCGAAAGGCTCGAACTCGCGGCCGCGTGCCAGCTGCGCCAGTTTTTCTCGGGACAGGGGCTGGCGCGGATGCCGGACCAGTGCCTTGAGCATGGCAAATTCACCGGTCGTCAGTGCAATGTCCTGGCCGTCTTTCTCCAGGGTCCGTTGACCAAGGTTCAGAGCAAAGGGGCCGAATCGCACCACCTCCTTGTCGGTGGAGGGGGCGCCTGGCACTTCGTTTGTGGGGCGGCGGCGCAGCACCGCATGAATGCGCGCCAGCAGTTCGCGTGGGTTGAAGGGCTTGACCAGGTAATCGTCAGCGCCGACTTCCAATCCCACGATGCG
>JBEIHE010000024.1:0-29056 GCA_040381515.1 Polaromonas sp. | reverse complement strand
CCTATCTGAATTTGATCGATCCACGCTGGCGGCGCAGCTGGCCCGACCGCCGCATTGAGCGCGGGCGCTATTCCATGAGCCTGTTTGTCTGGTACTTTGGCACCAATCGTCGCTACGACGACGTGCCGCACCACATGATGGTGCTGGGACCCCGATACAAAGAGTTGCTGGACGACATCTTCCGAAAGCACCGGCTGAGCAGCGACTTCAGCCTTTATCTGCATCGGCCAAGTGCCACCGATCCCTCTATGGCACCGCCTGGGTGCGACACCTTCTACGTGCTCTCGCCAGTGCCTCACCTCGACAGCGGCACCGATTGGCAGGCGCAAGCGGAGCCCTACCGGCAGGCCGTGGCCCAAGCGCTCGAGCGTACGGTTCTTCCGGGCCTGAGCCAGCACCTGCGGGCGTCCTTGATCACCACGCCGCTGGATTTTCAGGATCGGCTGCTGTCTTACAAGGGCGCCGCTTTTGGGCTCGAACCGCTGTTGCTGCAAAGCGCGTATTTCAGACCGCACAACCGCAGCGAGGACTTGCCAGGACTGTTCATGGTTGGAGCCAGCACGCATCCTGGCGCGGGTGTTCCCGGCGTCCTGATGTCGGCCAAGGCCCTTGATCAGGTGGTGCCCGATGCATCCGTCTACAAACAGCGAGGCGTGGCCTCGCTCACAGGAGCCTGAATGCTAATGCCCACCGCGCGAACTTTGGCCCTCAGGCGCGAGCAGGATCTGCAGGCCTGTGTTGAACTCATGCGTGGTGGCTCACGCAGTTTCTTTGCGGCCAGCCGACTGCTGCCCGCCCGCATGCGGGCCGCAAGCATTGCGCTTTATGCGTTTTGCCGTGTCGCCGATGATCTGGTCGATCAGGCACAGGCGCGTGGTGACGATGTGCATCGCAGCCTCGGTGAGCTGCATGAGAGGCTCGATGCGATCTATCAGGACCGTCCTCAGAGCTTTGTGGAAGACAGGGCTCTGGCGGTGGTGGTGCACCAGTACCAGCTGCCTCGTGGGTTGCTGGAGGCCTTGCTCGAGGGCTTCGCCTGGGATGCCCAGGGACGTCGCTACCACAGCCTCGAGGATCTGCATGCGTATGCGGCCCGGGTGGCCGGTAGCGTGGGCGCCATGATGTGCTGGATCATGGGCGGGCGCAGTGCCAGCACGCTGGCCCGTGCTTGTGAGCTCGGCGTGGCCATGCAATTGACCAATATCGCCCGCGATGTGGGCGAGGATGCCCGGCAGGGTCGTCTCTACCTTCCCCGCCTGTGGCTGGAACAAGCAGGCCTCGATGCAGATCGCTGGCTGCTCGAGCCCCGTATTTGCCCGCCTTTGCAAGAGGTCGTCGAGCGCTTGCTCATGGAGGCCGACCGTCTGTATCACCAGGCGACGGCCGGTGTGGCTGGACTCCCCCGCGATTGCCGTTCAGCCATTGTGGCGGCCCGACTGATTTATGCCGAGATCGGTCACCAGCTGCGAAGAGAGGGCCTCAATCCTGTCGATCACCGAACGGTAGTTTCCAGGTCGCGCAAATTGGCCTTGCTCAGTCGGGCTTGGTGGCCGGTGCTGCCTTCAGCCGAACAAGCCTATGCGCCGCCTTTGCAGGCCATTGCTTATCTGGTGGATCTGTGCGAGCAGGCTGGTGCCCGGCCTTTCCCGGCGAGGCCGCAGTGGGTCAGGCGGCCCTTGGGGCAGCGTCTGGTCTGGATGATCGAGCTGTTCGAGCGCCAGCAGGTCCTGCGGCGCTCGGCCCGTTGAGCGCCCGGCCCTCGCTTGCCGCAAAGGTGTCAGCCTCTGACTGATTGTTTCGCAGCAGTTCAGCCAACACGGATTCAATTTCCTCAATGGAGGCGGGCTTGACGATATGGGCCTGAAAGCCATTGGACAGGCAGCGATCGCGATCGACCGATGTTCCCCAGCCAGTCATGGCGGCGAGCGCGATTTGAGGGTGCTCCTGGCGCAGTTGGCGCGCCAATTCAAAGCCGTCCATGCCTGGCATGCTCAGGTCCAGCAAAGCCACCTGCGGCCGTAGCTGCCGCGCCTTTTCCAGGGCATGGGGCCCGTCGTAGCAGGCACAGGCTTGGTGGCCCAGGCATCGCAGCGCCGAAGTCAGTGTATCGGCTCCGTCCACATTGTCATCGACGACCAGCACCTGGCCCGCCGTTGCGTGGCGCGCAGCGGGGAGGGCTTGCGATAAGGCCTTCCCATTGGGGCCGAGGGCACCGCCTTTTGCCAGCGGCAAGCGGATGCTGAAGGTGCTGCCGCGGCCCGGTCCGTCGCTGTCGGCCTTGATCTGACCGCCATGCAATTGGACCACCCGGCGGGCCAGCGCCAGCCCTACGCCCAGTCCTCCTTCGGCCATGCGCTGGCTGTTGGCCACTTGGGCGTACAGATCGAAGATGCGGCCCAAATCGTCGGGGCTCAGCCCAATGCCGTTGTCCTTGATTTCGATCAGCACTGCATCGGTTTGTGCCTTTGCCCGCAGCTCAATTTTTCCGGGGGGCGGCGTGTACTTGGCTGCATTAATCAGGAGGTTGGCGACCACCTGGGTCAAGCGAACCGGGTCGACGTCCACTTCAAGGGGCTTTTGAGGCAAGACGACCCTGAGCTGGTGACCGCGATCGCGCAGGGCCGCCTGCCCAATGTCCAGGGCCTCTTGCAATAGATCCTGCAGCACGGTGATCTTTCGGTTCAGGACCAGCTTGCCCTGGTTGATGCGCTCGATATCGAGCAGTTCATCGACGAGTTTGACCACATAGCTCAGCTGCCGTTGCATCATGGCGCAGGTGCGGTCAATACCCGGGGTGTTAGCCTGCATGCGCAGCAGCTGCAGCGCGTGGTGCATGGGTGCCAGTGGGTTGCGCAGCTCATGGCTCAGCCGTGCCAGGAACTCCGATTGATGGCCGTTCGTGCGCTCGAGTTGGTCGATCCGCTGCTCACCAGGCCGATCCATGCTTTGGAAGGACGATCCAGAGTGGGTGTTGTGCTGAGGGCTGTGCATCGTGTTTCCTGCGCGTCTGCAACAGGATTGGACTCCCTCAGCGCAGCCCAACGGGTGTGTCAAGCGTCACGCAGATGTAAGCAGAAGTAAGCGATCTGGTCGCAGCCCACCCCGGCGGCCTGCGCCCCGTGTATCCCCACGCAAGGCTTTGAGAGGAAGGCCCTAAGGACGGCGCGGCATGCGCCAGGGCAGCATGCCTTGTACCAGTGGGTTGATCAGGCGCGGGACGTCCAGTGTTTCGTGGAAGCAGGTCACCGTCTCACCGAGCAGATCACTGCTGAGCACGCAGCGTTGGTAGAACGGGGTGTCTTCCAGTTGATTGACCACTTTGACCGGCCCATCGCTGCGCATGCGTCGCTCGATCCGCCAGCCGGTTCGAGGCAGGCGTTTCTGAGCGGGCGCTTCGAAGTGCCGCACCTGACCATCGGCCATGAAGCGAAGGGCCAGCACGTGACCGGAGGGATCGTCAGGCTCAATGTCATAAATCACCACCGTACTGCCATCCTTTAGATCGCCGCGGGACCAGTCCCAGTGTCGAAAGCCTCGATCAATGGGTTCGTCACCTTCGTTGGAATCGAGATAGGCGTGGCCCTTCCAGCGCAGCTGGGGATGCTCGAGCTCGACCTCGATGCGGGCCTGGGGCGCAATCGGCCCCCAGCGGTGGCGACCGCTGACCTCCAGGGGAGTGGAGAAGGACAGTAGCTGCTGCGGATGCACGGTGACCCGGCCCCGGATTGGGTGGGGGATGGGCATGCCCACCTCGCAGATGTCGATGTGCAGCGCCTGGCCGTCCCAGTGCAGTTGGCTAGGCCCGATGCAAAAATGCACGCGGTCTCGGCTGCAGTGCCGGGCACTGCGCTCGGTCATGGACCATCGTCTGGCCCCCTTGCCGTAGAGGGCAACATTCAGTGCGCAGTGGTTCATCGGGTCTGGCGCGCCCTTGCGCCGCGCCCAGGCATAGTAGGGCGAGAAGACGCTTCCGACAAAGGCAATCAGCGTCAGGCCGTAGGCGCCGTCGTCGCTCAGCGCATCGACATACCACCAGAGGTAGCCACCGGATGCAAGCGCCTGGTCAAATCGGGGCTGGCCATCAGGGCCGCGGCCGCCAGATGACCCGACAGGGCCGCCATCGGTACCCCCGGCCCGGGATGTACGCTGCCCCCCGCCAGGTAAAGGCCCGGCACTGGGCTGTTGGACCCCGGCCGCGAAAACGCGGACATCCAGCCATGGGTCGCTTGACCGTACAGAGCTCCCCCGGTAGCCGGAAAAAGGCGATGAAAGTCCCGCGGAGTGGTTCTCAAAATCTGGTGCGGCTGCGGCTGCAGCTTCAGTCCACATCGGCGCAGCAGGTTGAAGGCGGTGGTCTGGCATTGCTCGATTTCCTCATCGGTCTCTGGGCTGGGTGGATCGTCGCCCCGCGCCGGTGCGTTGACCAGGCACAGCAGCCGCTCGGACTGCAGGTCAGATGCACCGGTTCCCCGGTCCTGCGCGCACACGTACACCGTGGGTCGTCGTGGCAAACGACCCAATTCGAAGATATCCCGAAATTCACTGGCGTAGTCGTCCTGGAAGAAAACATTGTGGCGATCAAGTGCCAGTCCGGCCGTGGGGGCGTGTATGGACCAGGTCAAGGCCGACAGCGATCGCGGCGCCGCTCGGGCCGGCGCCGCCGCCCTCAGGCCCGGACCCAGGAGTCCGGCGCGAAGTGCGGCCAGGTCGCCATTGAATATCACGCTGTCAGCGGCCAATTGCTGGCCATCGGCCAGTCGAACGCCACAGACCTTGCCAGCCTTCAACAGGATTTCGTCGCATCGGCAGTTCAGTCTCAATTGGGCTCCGCGGGACTGTGCCAGACGGGCCAGGCAAAGGGCCAGTTCGTGCATGCCACCCTTTACCGACCAGACCCCCTCTAGTTCGACCTGGGCGATCAGCATGAGGGTGGCCGGGGCTTGCCAGGGTGAGGAGCCACAGTAGGTCGCGTAGCGCGCAAAGAGTTGCCTCAGCCGCGGGTCCTGAAAGTATTGCCCCAGACTGTCCCATAGGCTGCGCATTGGTCCTATTCGCGCCAGGGTGGCCAGTCCTCGTGCCCCCAGAGCGCTGCCCATGCGGCCGAGCGTGGGGGCCGAAGAGCGGATGAAGGGGCCCTCCAAGGTCTGATAGACCTGTCGGGCGGTCTGACAGAATTGCTCAAAGCGGCGCGCTTCTTGTGCGCCGGCAAAGCGGCCCACCGCCTCCAGCGATTGCTGGGGATCGGCGTAAAGATCGAGTGTGCCGCCATCGGCCCAGTGGTGTCGCGCTAGGACGTTCAGCGCGGTCAGCTCAAGCTCGGAGTCGAGGCGGGCGCCGACTTTGTGGAGGATCTCATCGAAAACCCAGCGCATGGTCATCACTGTCGGGCCGCTGTCGATGGTGGCGCCGTCCACTTGGGGCTGGCGCATTTTGCCTCCCGGCGCTTGGCCCGCCTCGATGATGGTCACGTGCAGCCCTTGGTGAGCCAGTTCCAGCGCGCTGACCAGACCTGCCATCCCAGCGCCGATCACGATGACGCGGTGTTCAGACATCGGCGGATTCGGCTTGCACCTCGAGCGGGCTAGGCCACTGTCCCCGGCTTTGAAGCACCCGCATCCGAACAAACATGGACTCTGAAAAATAGCCCTTGCTGTACGCCTGCTCGATGGCCTTGCGATGCGCACCGTTGAGCGAATAAGCCAGCATCGAGGCAGTGTCTTCCCACAGGCTGAAGGTGCACTGGCGCAGCAGCGGCGCCTCGCCCAAGCCCATGGCCAGTAGACAACCTGGGCTCCTGAGAAGCTCCTCCTGTGCAGCCGGCGCCTGCTTCCAGAAGGACATGGCTTTGGCCGGACGAATGCTGGCGCGGGTCAGAGCGGCCAGCAGTTGCGGCTTCGACTCGGGATGGATCAGTTGCGGCAGGGGAGAGGGCAGGGGGCTGGGGTCCCAGGACTGGCCGTCCCAGGATCCCCGGGACGACTCGACCGACATCAGGCCGCACCAGAAGCGGGCCGCTCGATCTTGAAAAGCGGCCGCCAGGGGGCCATCCATGAAGGCCAGGGCTTGCTCGGCTTGATTGAAGAGTGCAATGACCCCTTGGTGGCTGCTGCTGGGACGCAGGCTGAAGCCGCCGTTGTTGCCGCTGCCCATGATCTTGCCAAACAGCAGTCCGGGTATATCCTTGAGGGTTGAGGCGCCCTGCATAAGCCGCAGCCAGCCCCAGCGCCGGTGGGAGCGCTGGTAGTCGACCAAAAGCACCACCAGCACGCCGCTGAGGGCAATGGGTGCGTCAGCGGAGGCGGAGGTCATGAAGTTGAGATAAAAAAAGAGCCGGGGCGTTATGAGCGCCCCGGCCTCAAGAGCAAGACCTTACCGCTGAGCCGCAGGAGCGGCAGCGGAGGCTTGCAGGGCAGCTTTTGCAGCCTTGACTGGGGGGCTGAGCGTGGTGTCGCGACCCAGTTCAGGATGGTCTTTGAGCATGGCCGCGCCATGCAGCGGCTTGTAAGCGCCTTGGTGGCAGGTGGCGCAATTGAGTTTGGCTACATCGCCGAGTTCCCCCTTGCGGTGGGCCGGGAATACATCCGTCAGGGGCTCGAGGTAGCTCAGGTTGAGGTCGCGGGCCATCCGGATGCCGTGCCAGGCGGTCACCCGTTGCGGCGGCCCGCCTTCCCATTGGGCAACGCTGCGGGTGTTGTGGCAATAGGTGCAGTTGACGCCCAGCGAGGACGACATGTGCATCATCAGGCTGTGCGTCCATTCGGCCTGCTTGATCGACTGCCGGTTGCCCGAGGGCAGGGCAGTGTTGCCGTTGACCCGGATCTCTTCCTTGCCGAGCAGGAAGGGGGTGAAGGGATCGTTGGGCAGCGAGCTCAGACCCACAGTCTTGGCTGGGCTGTTCTGGCCTGCCGTATCCCCGATGAAATTGGCGCCGCGCGGTGCGTTGTTGGCCGTGAACCAGATTTCCTTGGGTACGGGCTGTCCACGGTGGCAGGTGTAGCAGGTCACACCGGTTTGCCCCACATGGTTCTTCCAGTCGGTGTTGATGTGCTGGGTCATCTCCACCATCTTGCGGGCCACGATTTTTGTGTACTTGCTGTCTTCGGCCAGGTTGGCCGGGTTGTGGCAGTACGCGCAACCTTGCTCCGGCGCAATCCAGGCGGTCATGTTGGCCATCAGGCGGGTGAACTGTCCGACGCTTAGGTCGCCCAGTACCTTGACGTTTTGATAGACCTGACCCGCACGTGGACCGTCGTCGGGCAGCGGGGGCGAACTCTCCGGCACCTTGTTGTCCTCGATCTGCTGCTCCACCGCGCGGGGGTTGTAGACCTGCACCATCCCAGTGCCGGCATAGCCGTGCTGTACGCTGATCATGGGCGGTCGCTCGCAGGCGCTGAGCAGAACCACCGAGGCCAGGCCGAGCAGCCGGACCACGGAAGAAAGGGAAGGCATGCTCATGGCTTGACTCCAGTCGGTGCGGCCTGCAGGGCCGGGTCAGTGACAGCGGGGAAGACATCGGGGTAGGGTGGCGCCACCCCGTGCTTGACGGCCCAGAGATACCAGTTGTCCACCACGGTGCCAGTCAGCAGGATGCCGATGCCGCCGGTCAGGGTGGTCAGAACCGCGAACCACCAGGCCCAGCGGTGAATGGATTCCATCGTGGCGTTAAAGCCCATGGTCCAGCGCCAGAACAGGGCGGCGCGCTCACTGGCCGTGCCACGGTCGACGATCTGTTCGATTTCCCGTTCGCCCCCATAGCGGCCCACCGCCAAAATGGTGGCGCCGTGCATCGCAAACAGCAGGACCGAGCCGTACAGGAAGGCAATCGACAGCGCGTGGAAAGGGTTGTAGAAGAGATTTCCATAACGCAGGGAAAAAGCGGTGGTCCAGTCCAGGTGGGGGAAGATGCCATAGGGCACTGCCTCCCCCCAACTGCCCATCAAAATCGGCCGGAACAAGCCGAGAACCAGAAACAGCCAGATGGCTGACAGAAAGGCGTAGGGGATGTGCATGCCCAGCCCCAGTTCTCGGGCGCGCCGCCAGACACGTGCAAACCAGAGCAACACCGAGATCAGCAGGAACAGGCTGGACAGCAGGTACCAGCCACCCTGATTCATTGGCGGGATGGACAGACCGTATTGGGGAGGAGGTGGCTCCAGGGCCAGCCAGAACAGCTGCCGGATGAATTGAATGGGGTCCCAGTTCACCTGCGCCAGCATGTTGAAGCCGATGATGTTCAGGGCCAGCGTGCCAAAGATGATGGAGGCCAGACCCAGGCCGCCCAGATAGATGGGTCCAAGCTGGGCGTTGCCCAACTTGCCCAACCAGTAGTTGAGCAGGGGCTCTCCGGTGCGCGGACTGTTGCCGTGGCCCAGTTCCACCCCGTGAGAGACGGGGCCAACAGCATTGACGGTGGTGAACAGGTTTTGGTATTGCGCCATGGTCAGGTCTCCCGTTTCACTGGATTGGCCACTGGGACCAGATCGGCAGGTTCAGCCACCAGCCCCACCATTCGGGCCAGCCCCGAGTCCAGAAGGGGCCGCTGAGCACGATGCACAGGGCGCTGAAGAAGCCTGCAGACAAGGCCAGGAAGAGGCCCAGGCGGTGTATGCCCAGGGTGCCGATCGAGTAGCCGATGATGTCGCGGAAGAACGTGTCCTCATGCTCCGGGGTCTTGACCTCTTGGCCGCGGCCCGGGTTGGTGGAGGAGAGAACCAGACCGCCGTGCAGCGACAGGGCAAAGGTGGTGGTGAAAAACAAACTCACGGCGATCATGTGCGCCGGGTTGTAGTGAAAGTGCAGGTACTGATAGCCTACGTTGGAGACCCAGTCCAGGTGACTGAAGATGCCGTAAGGGAAGCCGTGTCCCCAGGCCCCCATCAACACCGGCCGGATGACCACCAGGGTGAAATAGGCAAAGATGGCGACACTAAAGGCGACCGGGACGTGATAGCCCATGCCCAGCTTGCGACAAATTTCAACTTCACGCAGCGCCCAGGACCCAAAGGCGCCGAGTGCGCAGACGGTGATCAACTGCCACAGCCCGCCCTCGGCCAGAGGCGCAAAGCGCAGGCCGTAGGACAGATCTGGTGGAGCAATGCTGATCTGCCAGAGGTTCCAGGTCGGCCCTAAAGCCGCTCCCCAGAGAATGAGTGCCGTCCCCAGGAAGGCAAAGAAGATGGTGGTCACGCCGAAGAAGCCGACGTAGAAGGGGCCGAGCCAGAAATCAAACAGATCCCCGCCGAGCAGGGTGCCGCCGCGGACTCTGTATTTCTTTTCGAAGTTGAGCATGGCCATGATCAGGCTCTCCTGCGTATGCGATAGGGGTTCTGTGTATCGCGGCGTGGACATCCGAGGATGCCCACGCCGTTTTCCCGGATCAGGACTTGGCTGCCGGAGTGGCTGCAGGCAGCGGCGCGTTTTGCGTTGCTACTGCACCCTTCTTGGGGCCGTCGAGCCAGTTGAATTTGTTTGTGCTCAGCAAGATGAGGTGAATCATTGCTGCCAGGCCAAACAAGAACACGCCTTGGACCACCATGGCACGCAGGGGGTCGTAAAGTCGCCAAACTCTCCACATGGTTTTTCTCCTAAATGATGTGAGACATGAATGTGTAAACCGCTGCATGCACGCCCGAGAAGATGCTGCTCTTCTGCTCGGCGCCAGGCAGCCAGCTTTGCCAATGCACGCCGACCAGTTGGCCAAGCAGGGCAAGGGTAAGCAGCAGCACGAAGCAGGGCACGAAGATCAACGCAAGCATGAGCTTGTCATTCCGCTGGGTTGACTTATTGCTTGAATAAGACATGTCGTTCATGGGGTTCTCCATTCAATGGCCGGTCGTTGCTTAGAACCAGGGGCGCCACGCCCACACCAGGGCATGGGCGATCACGGCAACTGCCGTGAATCCCACCAGACCCTGCATGTAGTAGGTGTGGAACTCCTGAGCTTCTTCGTCGGTCAGTCCGGAAATGGACGTGCGATTCGACATACGAATGCTCCTTTTCAATCAAGGCCGCAAGGCCTGTCGCTGCGCGCAGCCCGCGCAGCCTGGGCGTCCGCAGCCCAGTGCTGCGGCATAAGGTCGAGGCAGCGCCCCAAGGGCGGTGACCATCGAGGAAAAGACGCCATTTGTCTCATGCGGACTCTCCGAGACCGAGGGACAGGCCGGCGCTGCGCACATGATCTTTCGTGACCTCCTGGCGGTCTTCATTGCGTGCGATCTGTTCGGCTTGGTCGCGCAAACGCTTGGCCGCTGAGATCTGCACCAAAACCGGTTGGCGAGCCACCAGATCAGCCAGCGCTGTCTGGGCTTGCTGTTGCCAGGGCTTGTGGGCCCGCTCGCGTGCCAGCGTTGGCTCGACCCGATCCATATCGGTGCCCAAGGGCAAGATATGGAACAGCGCGTCGAAGAGGGCGTTACACACCTCCTGAATCAGGTAGGTGGCCCCGCTGTATCCCATGAAAGGGGTGCCGGTGTGGCGGCGAATGATGGCGCCCGGAAAGGATGCGGGTATGAAGGCGGCGCGCATCGGACTGGTTCCGGCGGCCTCGCTCATGTACATGCGTTCGTTGTAGCTGCCGAACAGCAACAAGGGCATCTGCTTGTGCACCAGTTCACGCACCTGGGCGTTGTCGGTTTTTGCGCCAGGCTTGCGGGCAACGGCAAACTTGCAGGGCAACCCCATCTCGATTTCTAGAAAGTTGCGCAGACCTCTTGTGTAGGTCTCGGTGGCTACCACTGCGAAACTGGCGGTCGCAAAGAAGTCCTGAGTGACCGAGCGCCAGAGATCCCACACCGGCTTGATCGTGGTGTGCCGCTCGCGCTCGATGAAAGGCTCCGGGTCCAGATTGAGCAACTGCCCCAGGACACGCAAGAACTTGGTTGTGCTGTGCAGACCGATCGGCGCTTGCAGATAAGGACGATCCAGGGCTTCGCAGAGCAGGCGCCCAAATTCCCGGTACATACAGATGTTGACGTCGGCCTCGACCAGCCGCGAGACGTCGGCCAAGTGACTGCCCAGGGGAAACACCAGATTGATTTCGGCCCCGATGCCTTGCACCAAGCGGCGGATCTCCGCCAGATCGCTGGCGCTGTTGAAGGTGCCATAGCAGGGGCCGATGATGTTCACCCGAGGCCGCTCGCCGGCCTTGCGCTCGCGCTTGGGAACCTTCTTCATGCCGTATTCGGTCCACAGCCACAGCATGGCGCGGTTGGCGCATTGCCACTGGTCTTCGTCGATCGTGCGGGGCAGAAAACGCATCAGCCCAGTGCCCTCGGGCGTTACACCGCCGCCGATCATTTCTGCAATGGAGCCTGTCACGACGACAGAGGGCAGGTCAGGATCGAGCGTGCCGTGGGCCCGCTTCATTGCCCCTTCGGTGCCCTCACGGCCGAGTTGTTCCTCGGCTAGGCCGGTGACCACGATCGGCAGTTCATGTGGGGGCAGTCCGTCTGTGTAATGCAGTACCGATGTGACCGGTAGGTTTTCGCAGCCCACAGGTCCGTCGATCACCACCTGCAGACCTTTGATGGCGGTGAAGACGTAGACGGCGCCCCAGTAGCCGCCTGCGCGGTCGTGATCGAGCACCAGCGGCGACTTACCGGCCGTGCCTGGGCTTGGCTCGCTGGCGTTCACGAACCCATCTCCTCAGCCTTGGCCTTCTTGCGCTTCTTTTCGGCCATGCGCCGCATGTCGGCCTTGAATTCCGGATGCAGCACGGGCGGTTCCTGCCAGACGCCGGCTTCCTCGCCAATGCCCACGCTGCCAAAGAAGTCCTTCATTGCGTCGAACCGGGCTTGGTTGCCCATGGCCGCTTGCACCACCTGCAGCAGCGAGCCCACACCGGCTGCACCCATCAGGGGCCGGGCTGAAATCAGGTTGGTGAAATACAGCGAGGGAATGCAGGCCTCCTTGGCCGCCTGCACCACCGGTGTGGTGCCGATAGCCAACTGCGGCTTGAACTCATGCACCGCTGCGATGTCCTGTTCCAGTGAGGCGCGGAACTGGACCTGCACCCCCTTGGACTGCAGCCAGGCGGCATCGTGTGCGTTCCAGGGGGTGGCCGGGCAGGCCGATCCGACATAGGGCACCTCGGCCCCGCACTCGATCAGCAGGCGCGCCACGAGCAACTCAGAGCCCTCGTAGCCGCTGAGCGTGATACGGCCGCGGATAGGGGCTTGGGCCAGCAAGCTGCGCATCGTGCCGAGCACCTGATTGCGAGCCAGATCAATTTTTTCGCTGGCGACACCACAAGCCTGACCGATGGCGCCGAGCCAGTCGTGTGTGCCCTCGATGCCCACCGGCGCCGAGCCCACGATGGGTCTGCCCGCGGCCTGGAATTCGCGCACGCTGGCGGTGTAGAAAGGATGAATGGCCGCCACGGCCGTGCAGTCCAGTGCGCTGTAGAGCTCGCGCCATTCGCGGGTGGGTACGCTGGCACCGACGGCCAACCCCATGGGCGCGATCATCTGGCCGATGATGACCGGATCGGCTGGGAACATCTCGCCCAGCAAACTGAGGGTGGGCAACTCGGTACGGCTCTGGCGCGGCTGGGCCACCGGCCCGGCCATGGCCTCTTCGCGCGCATATCGCAGCATCGCTCCGGCCAGCACGTCCTTGGCTTCAGCATGGGTGGGCACTCCGAAGCCAGGTACGTCAATGCCAATGATCCGCACCCCGTTGATTTCCTTGGGCAGCAACTGCAGCGGCACGCCGCTGGCGGTGGGAACGCATAAGTTAATGATGACGATGGCATCCAACTTGTCCGGATCGGCTTCGCGGTGAACTGCCTCGCGAATGTCCTCGAACAGCTTGCCAGTGACCAGGGTTTCGGAATTGAAAGGCACATAGCCCACGCTTCGGCGGGCTCCGTAAAAGTGTGAGGTGAAGGTCAGGCCGTAGACGCAGCAGGCCGAGCCCGACAGCAGCGTGGCGGTGCGGCGCATGCGCAGACCCACACGCAGGGAGCCAAATGCCGGGCACATGCTTTGTGGCTGGTCGTGCGGTCCCTTCGGATAGTCCTGCGCGTACTGCTCAAGCACTTCGCTCTTGCCGGCACTGGCGGCGGCCTTGAGCAGTTCGTCCTTGCCAGCGTGGCAACCCAGGCCTTGCTCGGTGGTCGCCGCCGGATTGGGCAGGGGCGTGATGGGGATGGACTTCATGGCCTGGCTCAGACGGTTTCGTAGACCACTTCGAGGCTGGGCTTGACGACCTGCTTCTGGCCGGTCATGTCCACTTCGGTGGCCGGCTCCAGGACCACATCCCGACCCACGGCCGAGGCGCTGAACAGACCGAGAAGTTCGTCCTGAGACAGCGGCTTGGGCCGCTGCGGCGGCGCCTCCGCAACATTGACGGCCAGACCTTCAAACAGCGGCCCCCAGTCCCCACCGGGCTTGCCGATGATTTCGTAGCTGGCGCTCTTGCGACGGATGTCTTCGTTAGCCGGAATCGCGGCCAGCACCGGAATGCCGGCCCGCTCTGCGAAGGCAGCGGCCTCACCGGTGCCGTCGTCCTTGTTGATCACCACGCCGGCCACGCCGACATTGCCACCGAGCTTGCGGAAATACTCCACGGCCGAGCAGACGTTGTTGGCCACGTAGAGTGATTGCAGGTCGTTGCTGGCCACCACAATCACTTTTTGGCACATGTCGCGTGCAATCGGCAGACCGAAGCCACCGCAGACCACATCGCCGAGAAAGTCCAGCAGGACGTAGTCGAAACCCCAATCATGAAATCCCAGTTTTTCCAGGGTTTCGAAACCGTGGATGATGCCGCGTCCACCGCAGCCGCGACCGACTTCCGGGCCGCCGAGTTCCATCGCAAACACGCCATCGCGTTTGAAGCAGACATCGCTGATAGAGACCGGCTCACCGGCGAGTTTTTTCTTCGAGGAGGTCTCGATGATGGTGGGGCAGGCCTTGCCGCCAAAGAGCAGGCTGGTGGTGTCGCTCTTGGGGTCGCAGCCGATGAGCAGCACCTTCTTGCCCTGCTGGGCCATCATGTAACTCAGGTTGGCTAGCGTAAAGCTCTTGCCGATACCGCCCTTGCCGTAAATGGCGATGATCTGTGTTTCCTTGGTGGGCGCGCCGGTGGCTACTGGCGCGGGCTCTTGAGCTGCTTCGCTGCGCAGGCGCTCTACAAACTGGACCGTCTGGGTGGGGGTGGAAGAGCTCATCAGTTTCTCCAGTCGAGGATCATCTTCAGGCAGGTGCTGTCGCCGAAGGCCTGTTCATAGGCCTCATGCGCCCGACCTGGGCTTTGGGTGTGGGTGATCAGGCCCTCAAGTGAGAGCGTGCCGTCATGAACCAGCGCCGCGGTGGCCAGCAGGTCGGCCCGTTTCCATTCCGAGGCCACGCGTATCGTGGCTTCGCGCATGAAGGCCTGCGGATAGGCAAAGCTGATGTCCTGCTTGTAGAAGCCGGCCAACACTACCTCGCCCCCGGGCTTGAGTCGGCCAATCAATGAGTTGACGATGCTGGCGTCGCCGCTGACGTCATAGATGGCGGGGTAGTCCGTGCGGTCATCATCGGCGGGGTCTATGACGGTATAGCCGAGGGCCCCTTCGCGTCGCTGCGGATGGGTCTCCCACACCACCGGTGGGGCTGCGCCTGAGGCCACTGTCAAGCGGGCCAGCAGGCGTCCCATGATGCCGTGCCCCACGATCAGGGCTGGCGGCGCTGCCGGCTCGCGGGTGCCGCCGACAGCCACGCTGTGATAAGCAGTGGCTGCGAGGGCCAGGAGCGTGGCGTTATGGCTGAGCGCATCCTGCACCTTGACCACTCGTGCGCTCGCCACGACAAGGCGTGAACCGGCACCGCCGAAGAGGTTGTGCACGCCTTCAAAGCTGTAGGAGCCGGGTACGAAGACACGGTCGCCCACCGACAGGCCTTCGCCAGCTTCTGGGTGCATCCTGACAATATGGCCGGTCGTCTCGTAGCCTGGGACCAGCGGGTAGCCCATGCCAGGAAAAGCCGGCATGCTGCCGTCCCACAGGAGTCGTTCGGTGCCAGTGCTGATACCGCTGAAGTCCACTTCGACTTCTACTTGGCCGGCCGCCAGATCCCGCAGTTCCAAGGGCCGTACCGACAGCTGTTGCGGGCTTTGAAAGACGATCGCTGAGGCTCTCATGACTGCATTCTTGAGTTGACATCGTGTTGTGTCAACTTAAATTGACGCATCAGACGAAAAACTAGGGTAAACACTAATGTTTTTGACAAAACTAGGCTCTTTTAGAGCTTCCGGGCCAGCAGCACGCTGCCGTGCAGGGGCACCGGATTGGGGATGGCGCGGACGGATCCGAAACCGGCTTGGATCAGCAGATCTTCCAGTTCCGAGGCGGTGCGCAAGCGCCCTCGGCCCATGGCCAGCAGATAGAAGTGGAAGTAGGCATCGCTGGGGCAGGGCCGGCCTTGCGGCTCGGCCATAGGCTCTGCCAGGAGCAGATGGCCGCCGGCCGGCAGGGCTGAATGGATGGAGCGCAGCAGTTGCAGCACGGCCTCGTCGGCATGGTCGTGTGCAACGCGCAGCAGGGTGATCAAGTCGGCCCCGCGAGGCAGCTCATCGCTGCGGAAGCTGCCGCCGGTGCAATGGATGCGGTGGCTCAGGCCGGCTTCAGCGATGCGCTGGCGTGCCAGCGCTGCCACGCCCGGCAAGTCAAACAAGTGCAGTTGCAGGTGGGGCAGCTTCTGGGCCAGTGCGCTGACCCAGCCCCCTTGACCGCCTCCCACATCAAGCACCACCCGGTGCTGGCTGAAATCGTAGGCGGCGAGCAATTCCTGGATCAGGAAGCTCTGCGAGCGGGCCATCAGCTCTGAGTAGCGGGCCACCTGGGTCTCATCGGGTCGGCTCTGGCTGAAAGCCCGCAGATCGACGACAGGTTCAACCGGGGCCTTGGCCGCTGGCCCGGCCTCAGGGGCCAAGGGCTCGTCAGCCGTACCCGTGGGGTAGGGCCAGTAGGCATGCATGCCCGATGTTTCGGGCTTTTGCAGGAGCTGGAGCGGATCGACCAGGTCGGCATTGAGCAGCGCGTTGTGCTCGATCATGGCCCGCAAGCCGGTGTGGGCGGCCACCGGTACGCCCAAGGGGCCCAAGCCGTAGCGGGTGCCGCGCTTCTCGAGCAGTCCGAGGGCGATGGCCGAGTTCAACAGGCGCTGCAGGCTGTCGGCGGGTAGCCCGCCCATTTGTTGCAACTGACTGAAGTTGCGCGGCTGGGCCAGCAAGGCCTCGAACCACCCTAGCCGCACGCAGGCCAGCAAGACCTGACTGTGCACGAAGCCTGCCATCAGGTCGAACAGCTGCGAGGAGCGACGACGCATCACGAGGCGACCGAGCGGATTGGTCAGCGCCCAGCGGTACATTCCGGGGCTGCTGAGCCAGCGGTCCAGCGCAGACAGCCAGCGTTCGCGCCAGCCGGCTTCCGGCGCCTGGACTCCTGCCGACGCTAGACGAGTCATGCCAGGCCGGGTTCAGCAATCCCGCGCGTGATCTGTTCACGCGCATGCTGTGGCAGCAAGCGCTCGGACTCAGCCAGCACCAGCTTTTGCATCATGCCTCGCGAGGGGCAGGCCGGTACCGAGTCCACCGCAGCCTGAATCAGCTCTCTGAAGTAACCGAAGGCACCGAGCAGCCCCAGGTCAGCGGCCGAACTGGGCCGCCCATGCTGGGCATCTTGGCCTTGAGGTTTTCCTGTGGCCAGTGCCTGTCCCATGACGTCGCGGATGTCGTCGGCCACTTGATAGGCTTCGCCCAGGCAGTCGCCCAGCCGTCTCCAGGGTTGCGGGTCGGCCCCCGCAGCCACTGCTCCTGCGCCGGTGCAAGCGACAAAGAGCGAGCCGGTCTTGGCACGCTGGTATTGACTCAGCGCTACCTTGGGTTCGCATTCCCAGGCCTGTCCGGCCACGATGCCATCGGGCGCACCCGTGCCGTCGCAGACGATCTGCAGCAAGGGAGCGAGCCGCTGTGGCCAACGGGTGCCTGCGTGTGCCAGCGCCTGGTAGGCCAGGATGATGAGCGCATCGCCGGTCAGTAGTGCCAGAGGCTCCCCAAATTGTTTGTGCACGGTGGGTTGGCCGCGCCGCAGGTCTGCGTTGTCGAAGCAGGGCATGTCGTCATGCACCAAAGAGGCGCAGTGCAACAGCTCCATGGCAATGGCCGCTGCGTTGCTCATGGCCGGTGCATCGTCGCCGCAGGCTGCGGCGACAGCCAGGCACAGCTGCGGTCGTATGCGGGCGCCGCCGGGGAAGACGGAATGCCGCATGGCAGCCAGAAGTCGAGGGGGGGCGCCCGTGGTCTCCACCCGTGAAAAATGCTGGTCGAGCGCTTGCTCGATACGTAGGCTGATGTTCATCGGGGCCTCCTGCGACGGATGTCCGAGAAAATAGACACCCTAATGCGTCAATTTAACATGACAAATTACAATGTCAAGCTATCTTGACGCCGTTCTCAGTCTGAGCCGAACTAGCGTGGCCCCAAGTAGGCCGCCTGATTGAGAAGGGGACGTCCGGCCAGATCGCGAACCTGCAGATCGACACGCCTGAACGGGGTTTGTCCTTCAGGACCGACTGTCAAGTTCAGGCGGAAGGCCTGCCCGCCTTGCTCACATTCGAGTGGCATCCCCCCCGTGGGAAGCAGCCCGGTAGGCAGATGCAGGTTCACCCATAGGTTATCCATGCACAGTTGCGCCAGCAATTGTTCGCGCTGGCGTTGCACATCGGTGAGCAGGGCGCCGCTGGCGCGCAACCCGGCAGTCAGAGCCAGCGAAGTGATTAATAGCGCGACCAGCACCTCTATCAAGGTCAGCCCCTTGCGCGCTGAGGTCCCTTCAGGCGCAGGCAGAGGCTCGGCAGCCAGAGTTTCCGAGGGCCTCATGGCGAGGAACTGAGGTCGGCATTCTGACCGGTTCCTCCGGGCGCACCGTCGGCCCCCAGAGAGATGACATCGACCTCATTGCGCAGACCGGGCTGGAGGTATTGGTAAGGTCGGCCCCATGGATCTTTGGGCAGGCGGTCGAGAGTGGCTCGCCAATTGGGTGTCTCAGGCCCCACAGTTGGGCGACTGACCAGAGCCTGCAAGCCCTGCTCGGCGCTGGGGTAGCGCTGGTTATCAAGCTTGTAGAGCTTGAGTGCTTGTTCGATTTGTGCGATGTCGGCTCGGGCTGCTGTAACGCGTGCCTCATCAGCACGATCGAGCACATTGGGGACGATCAGCGCAGCCAGGACCGCGATGATGACCAGCACCACCATCAATTCGATGAGCGTAAAGCCCTGCGGGCCTCGATTTATTTGCTGCCGATGAGCAAGATCGCGGTGGATTGCCTGCATTCGGATCATGATAATGAGCGCATGCGGGGATCATGGGCTTCTTCGTTTCCAGTTGTGATGGCCGCGCCGGTCTGGTTGATGGTCGGCCTCAGCGCAGTGGCTTGGTGGCAGGTCATGCCGCCCTCATCCCTGTCTGCGATTCCTGCAGTGACTTTCGAAGCGCCGACGGTTCAGGCCGATCGGATGGCTGCCTGGTTGGAGTCGGGTATGCCCGAGGCCAGTGCACCCCCGCCCCTTGCATCCCGTTACCAGTTGCGCGGCCTGATTGCCCAGTCGGGCGCTGGTGTGGCCTTGCTGTCGGTGCAGGGCGGGGCGGCGCGTCCCTATCAGGTCGGATCGGTCATTGAAGAGGGCGTGGTGCTCAGATCAGTGGGCCAGCGCTATGTGGACTTGGAAACCGTTGGGGAGCGGCCCATCCGAATGCGCTTGGAACTGCCGGCCCTGGCCTCTTCCGAGGGTGCGCCCAGCGGCGAGCCCATCGCACCCCCTCGCTAGCCCACTCGAGTTGCGGCTGGGGTTGGCCTCTTGGCTACTGCGCTGCCCAGCCGCCATCCATGTTCCAGGCCGCGCCGCGGACGTTGTTGCCGGCCGGCGAGCAGAAGAACACGGCCAACGCTCCTAGTTCTTCAGGCGTGGTGAATTGCATGGAGGGTTCTTTTTCACCCAGCAGCAAACGCTTGGCGTCCTCGTTGGAGAGCTTGTGGGCCTGGGCCTTCGCATCGACCTGCTTTTGCACAAGGGGGGTGAGCACCCAACCGGGGCAGATGGCGTTGCAGGTGACGCCGGTGGTGGCCGTTTCCAGGGCGGTCACTTTGGTCAGGCCCACCAGGCCGTGCTTGGCTGCCACATAGGCCGACTTTTCCGCCGAGGCCACCAGCCCGTGGACCGAGGCCACATTGATGATGCGGCCCCAGTTGGCTGCTTTCATTGCGGGCAGGGCCAGTCGTGTGGCGTGAAAGGCACTGGAGAGATTGATGGCAATCACCGCATCCCAGCGCTCGACCGGAAAGTCTTCAATACGAGCCACATGCTGGATGCCTGCGTTGTTGACCAGGATATCGACGCGGCCGAAGCGTTCGGCTGCAAACTTCATCATGGCTTCGATCTGATCGGGCCGGCTCATATCGGCGTTGTGATAGGCCACCTGAGCCCCCAGGGCAGCGATTTCCGCCTGCGGGCCCGCTGAATCACCAAAGCCGTTGAGCACCACATGGGCGCCTTCCCTGGCCAGAGCCTTGGCGATGCCCAGGCCGATGCCGCTGGTGGATCCGGTCACGAGTGCAGTTTTGCCCTTGAGCATGAGGTTCTCCCTGGGGATTGAGGCGACAATTAGAGAAAAGGGCTCAGCCATGCCGAGCCGCACCCCGGATTATCCGGTTCCTTTGTTTCGCTTGGCTTGCATGAACTCGCCTGAACTCCATCACCTCGAGTGCACCAGCGCCGCTGGCGGGCATCGAATGGGCTATTGGCAGTGGGGCGATCCTCGGGCGGGCTCGATGGTGGTCTGTGTCCACGGACTGACCCGCCTCGGCCGCGATTTTGATGTACTCGCCCGAGAGCTGCTGCAACGCGCGGGGGCGCAGGGCCAAACGCTTCGAGTGGTCTGCCCTGATGTACCGGGGCGCGGCAGCAGCGATTGGTTGTCCGACCCAGCCCTCTATCAGCCCGCCACTTATCTAGCCAACTTGCAGGCTTTGTTGGCTCATCTGCATCGGCAGGTGCCCATTACGGTTCTGGACTGGGTTGGCACCAGCATGGGAGGCTTGATCGGCATGCTGGCCGCGGCAACGCCTCAGATGCTGCCGCGACCGATCGGCCGGCTGGTGCTCAATGATGTGGGCCCACGGCTCAATTGGGCGGGGCTGGCGCGGATCAAGACCTATGTCGGACAAGGTGGCCCGTTCGACTCTCTGGAGGCTGGTGTGGCTGCGCTGCGCACCACCCTGGTGGGATTCGGTCCCCACACCGAGGCGCAGTGGCATGCGCTGAACGCGCCCATGTTCAAGCCCACTGCCGGTGGGCGGTGGGTCTTCCACTATGACCCGGCCATTGCCGGACCCTTCGCGCAGTTGACCGAGGCCTCCAATCAGCAGGCGGGCGATCTGATGCAAGCCGTGTACGAACGCATCAGTGCCCATACCCTCCTGCTGCGGGGGGCCGAGTCGGAGCTGCTGACCGGAGAGGCGGCTGCGGCCATGACCCAATGCGGGCCGCGAGCCCGCTTGATCGAGTTTGCCGGAGTGGGACATGCGCCCACGCTGGTGACCGGCGAGCAGCTCTCGCCTGTACTCGACTTCCTGCTACCCCGTTGAAGCGGGCGGTTTGGTCATGAAAAGTTCGGTGCATACAGCCGTAGACAGTGCGTCGCCGCCCAGTCCTATCTTGGCGATGGCCGGGCAAGCCTTGCCGGAACAGCCGCAAGCCCTGGAGCGCGCGCGTGCCCTGGCCGAGCCCCTGCTGGCGGGCCGTCTGCTCGACACCGGCGAGCCCGTCATGGACCATGCCGATGGAGTGGCCAACATCTTGCAGGGCCTGGGTGGGTCGTCGGCCATGCAGGCGGCTGCCTATCTTGTCTACGCCTGTGACCACCTGAACAAGCCTGCCGAGGTGATTGCCGCCGGCTTTGGACAAAGCTATGCCGATTTGGCGCTGGAGACCACCAAGCTGGTGCGGCTGCAGCGCCAATCGCGGCTGGCGCAGGCGCGCAGTGGTGGCACGGCCGACAAGGCGGCGCAGACGGAGACAGTGCGCAAGATGTTGCTCGCCTTCTCGCGCGACCTGCGTGTGGTCATGCTGCGACTGGCCTCACGCTTGCAGACCCTGCGCTACTTTGCGCTGATCCGCCAGACTCCGCCTGCGGATATTGCGCATGAGGCCCTGCAGGTTTTTGCGCCGTTGGCCAATCGTCTGGGCATCTGGCAACTCAAATGGGAACTGGAGGATCTGGCCTTTCGTTTCGCCGATCCACAGACCTACCGTGAGGTGGCTCGCTTACTCGATGAAAAGCGACTGCAGCGCGAGGACTATGTTCAGACCCTGCGCCAGCAACTCGAGGATGAGTTGCGGGCTCAAGGACTTGAGGTCACGGTTCAGGGGCGGCCCAAGCACATCTACAGCATCGTGCGCAAGATGCGGGGCAAGTCGCTCGATTTCGATCGGGTCTTTGATGTGCGGGCGCTGCGGGTTATTGCGTCTGATGTGAAGGCCTGTTATGCCGTCCTGGCGCATGTGCACCAGCGCTTTGAGCAGGTTGAGGGAGAGTTTGACGATTACATTGCCCGGCCCAAGGCCAACGGCTACCAGTCACTGCACACTGTGGTGCGCGATGCCGCCGGCCGCGCCATTGAAATCCAGATTCGTACTGCAGCCATGCATGAACACGCCGAAAGCGGCGTGGCTGCGCACTGGGTCTACAAGGAGGCCGGTGGCAAGGGCTATGCCGGTGTTGCCGCCGGCGGGCCCTATGAGGCCAAGATTGCGGTGCTGCGCCAACTCCTGGCTTGGGAGCGCGAGATGTCCGAGCCGCTGGCCGTGACCGCATCGGGTCTGCTGGAGGACCGCATTTATGTCCTCACGCCCGAGGCCGCCGTGATCGAATTGGCCCAGGGGGCCACAGCGGTGGACTTTGCCTACAGCCTGCACACCGATCTGGGGCACCGGTGCCGGGGCGCTCGGGTCGATGGGGCCATGGTGCCGCTCAACACTGCCTTGCGCAACGGACAGACGGTGGAGATCATTGCCGCCAAGGACGGTGGTCCATCGCGCGATTGGCTCAATCCTGAACTGGGTTTTCTGGCCAGCCCACGAGCCCGCGCCAAGGTAAGGGCTTGGTTCAATGCGCTGGCCTTGCGAGAGACGGTATCGCGTGGACGCGAAGCGGTCGAAAAACTCCTGCAGCGCGAGGGCAAAACCGCAATCGCGCTGGACGATTTGGCACTGCAATTGGGGTTCAAGACCGCTGATGAGTTGTTTGAGGTGGTGGGCAAGGACGAGTTATCGCTGCGCACCATCGAAAACATGCTGCGGCCGCCCGAGCCGGCGCCCTCGGCCGATGAACTGGTGCTGGCACGTCTTCGAGGCGGTGGTGGCCGAAGCCAATCGGGCGGGGTGCTGGTGGTCGGCGTTGATTCCCTGCTGACGCAATTGGCCAGGTGCTGCAAGCCCGCGCCGCCTGATTCCATCTGCGGCTTTGTCACCCGTGGCAAGGGCGTGAGCATTCATCGCAGGGATTGCAGTAACTTTCGCAATATGGCCACTGTCAGCCCCGAGCGGGTGACCGAAGTGCGCTGGCAGGCCAGCCCATCGGCGAGCTCTGTCTATCCGGTCGATATTGCGGTTGAGGCAGCCGATCGCCAGGGTCTGCTGCGTGACATCTCTGAGGTGTTTTCCAGAGAAAAAGTCAATGTGATCGGCGTACAGACCCAATCGGTGCGGGGCCCGTATGGAGACACGGCCCAGATGACTTTCACCGTCGAAATTCCTGACGCCGGTCGACTGTCCCGGGTCCTCCAGGCGGTTGCTGATGTGGCGGGTGTGCGCAGGGCGCGGCGGCGCTGAGGCCCGGTGGCCCGCTTCAGGGGACCAGCGTCAGGAACAGGAAGGCGGCGAATAGCACCAGATGCACCGCACCATGCATCAGATGGGTGCGACCTGAAGCCAGCGTGATCGAGCCCACCAGGAAGGTCAGTGCCAGCAAGGCCATATCCTTGGCGTGCAAGCCCAGCTCGAGGGGGAGATCGAGCAGCACCGAGGCAAGCACCACCACCGGGATGGTCAGCCCAATGCTCGCCAGAGCCGAGCCTATAGCCAGATTCATGCTGGTCTGCAAGCGGTCGGCGCGCGCCGCACGAAGGGCAGCCCAGGTTTCGGGCAGCAGAACGATCATGGCAATGACGATACCCACCATCATCTGGGGCGCATTAAAGGCTCCCACCAGATATTCGATGCTCGGGGACAGCAGCTTGGCCAGCCCGATAACGCTAAGCAAGGCCAGCAGCAACATCAGCATGCTCAGCCAGGCCTTGCCCTTGGTGGGGGCCGGCGCATGGATGGATTCATCGTCTGCGTGGACGGCAGGAAGAAAATAGTCCCGGTGCCGAACGGTCTGCACGAAAACGAAGATCAGCCACAGCGCGCCCGAAGACAAGGCCACAAACAGCAGCTGAGAGTAGGAGTACACCGGTCCGGACACGGTCGTTGTGAGAGAGGGCATGACGAGTACCAGGACAGACAGCGTGGCCAGAGCCGCAAAACCGGCCCCCATGCCCTCAATGCGAAACTGTTGTTCCCGGTGATGCCAGGCGCCAATGAGCAGGCACAGCCCGATCACCCCGTTGCAGATGATCATCACGGCGGCATAAATGGTGTCTCGCGGCAAGGCGGCGGTGTGGGCTCCGCCGGCCAGCATCACGGAAAGAATCAGGGCGGTTTCGATGACCGTCACCGCCAGGGCCAGAACCAGGGTGCCCAGGGGCTCGCCCAAGCGGTGCGCTACTACTTCGGCGTGATGCACCGAGGATATGACCGCGGCCAGCAGGGCTGCGACCGCCAGGCCGGTGATCCAGCCTTGCACCTGCAGTCCGAAGATCAGTGCGGTGGTGGCGGCCGTTATGAGCGGCAGGATCTCAATGAGCTTCATGGATGCTACACTCTTCCTTCTTCGATCCCAGGCGCGTAGCTCAGCTGGTTAGAGCACCACCTTGACATGGTGGGGGTCGTTGGTTCGAGTCCAATCGCGCCTACCAATTTCGGCTTCCACACACGCCACCCTAGGGTGGCGTTTTGTTTGTGTGGGTCCCATGTCCTCGGTTGGGGTCCGTGCCAGCGGGCAGTCGATGGCCCTGGGGCACCCACCAAGAGGCTTCGGCTCACGGGCTTCGGCTCAATATTCGGCTCGCTGGCAGCTCTTGCTAGGCTACCCGCTCTCCCGACCTCCGTCTTTGAAGCCCTGAATTTCCTGGAAGACCCTTTATAAATCTGGGCTTTTCTCCAGGGAAAACCCCCGCGTGAAGGATGGCTGCGATTCCTAAAATCGCGGTTCCCGAAAGTGTGTAGGCTTGTCCCCTGATCCGGGTGAGCCGTTCTAAAACTCAACTCACAGGAGTCCTTTATGGATCGCAGATCGATTATCAAGAACGCCGGTATTGCCGGTGTGTTGGCTGCCGGTGTGGCACCTGCTGTTCACGCGCAGCCCACGATTCGTTGGCGCCTGACCTCGAGCTTCCCCAAGGTGCTGGACACCTTGTTTGGTGTCAATGACATCTTTGCAGCCAAAGTGCGTGAGCTCTCGGGCGGTCGCTTTCAGATCACCACACATGCCCCGGGTGAATTGGTCCCTGCTTTCGGAACCATGGATGCCATCGAAAAGGGTACGGTCGAGATGGCCAACACCGCGCCTTACTACTATTTCGGCAAGGACGAGACCTTTGCGCTGGCCTGTGCGATCCCCTTCGGCATGAACAGCCGCCAGCAGACGGCCTGGTACTTCGAAGGCAATGGTCTGCGCTTGCTCCGCGACTTCTACCGCCAGTTCAACTGCGTGAACTTCCCGATGGGCAACACCGGCGTGCAGATGGGTGGTTGGTTCCGCAGGGAGATCAAGTCGCTGGCTGAGTTTCGCGGCACCAAGTTCCGCGTGGGCGGCTTCGGTGGCCGGATCGTCGAGCGCATTGGTGGCGTTCCGCAAAATATTCCCGGTGGCGAGATTTACCAGGCCCTCGAGAAGGGCACTATTGATGCCGCCGAATGGGTGGGTCCGTACGATGACGTCAAGCTCGGCTTCGTCAAGGTGGCCCCTAACTATGCCTACCCGGGCTGGTGGGAGGGCGGCGCGGTTTTGGAGTTGCATGTCAACTCCAAGGCCTGGGACTCCCTGACGCCTGAGTACAAGGCCATCGTCGAGGTTGCGTCGGCTTACTGCCACACCGACATGCAGGCCAAGTACGACGGCAAGAACGCCCAGGCCCTCAAAACCCTCGTGTCGCAGGGCGCCAAGCTCTTCCCGTTCCCGAACGACATGATGGAAGCGGCCTTCAAGGCCGCGCGCGATCATTACGCGGAACTGAGCGCACGGAACCCGAACTGGAAGCGGGTGTACGACGACTACCTGGCCTTCCAGCGCGATTCCAACCTGTGGTTCCGCTTTGCCGAGGCCTCCTACGACAACTTCATGCTGCGTCAGCGCCTGTAAGGGCTTTGCCCTGTCCGACGGGCTGCGTGCAGCCCGTCAAAACAAAAGCCCCGCCATGCGGGGCTTTTGTTTTGGACCGCTGGCCCGGGTCAGGAGTCCCGGGCCCCACAGAAGGGCTACTTCTTCTTCTGGGCGTCTTCCTTGAGCGCCTCTAGCAGCGCCCTCATGGGATCGTCCTGCGCCGCAGGGGCTGCAGCCGGTGCGGTCGGCGTTTGGGCGCCGCCGGGCGCCGAGGGCACTTCCGGCTGAGCTGCCGGCGGGGCCAGGGGGTCGGGTGCTCCGGGCAGGGCGGGCGCGGCAGGCGTTTGCTGCATCAGCGAATCAAGGGCCTTGTCGATGTCTACCTTGACGCCTTGGTCGATGCCGTCGATCACAAGCTTGGGGTAGGCGATCACAACGGCCACCATGATCACCTGCAGGATGATGAAGGCGATGGAGCCCTTGTAGATTTGCGCGGTGGTCACGGCCGGGATGGTTTGCCTTGTGACGCGGTCCTTGTAGTCCTTCTTGGCGGCGACGCTTCTCAAGTAGAAGAGCGCAAATCCGAAAGGCGGCGTCAGGAAGGAGGTTTGCAGGTTCATTGCAATGACCACCCCAAACCAGATCATGATCCCCTCCACCGGCGTGCCGGGCGGGAAGAGTTCAGGCAGGATCTTTTCGGCTACGGGGGCCAGGATGGGAATGACGATAAAGGCAATTTCAAAGAAGTCGATGAAACAGCCCAGAATGAAGATCAGGATGTTCACGACGATCAGAAAGCCCAGTGCACCCCCCGGCATGTCGTCAAAGAGGTGTTCCACCCAGATGTGTCCGTCAGCCGCGTTGAAGGTAAAGCTAAAGACCGTGGATCCGATCAGGATGAAAAGCACGAAGGTCGAGAGCCGCGCGGTGTTGTCCAGGGCCTGTTTGAGCAAGCCCATGGCCAGACGACGTCGCGCGATCGCCATGATCAGCGCCCCGAGCGCGCCCATTGCGCCACCTTCTGTCGGGGTGGCGACACCCAGGAAAATAGTGCCCAGCACCAAGAAGATCAGGACCAGTGGTGGAATCAGTACAAAAGTGACTTGCTGCGCCAGGCGCGACAGCAGTCCCAGGCCAGTGAATTTATTAATTAGCGCCAACAGCAGGGCCAGCAGCGAGGCCACCGTCATGGACATGATCACGATTTCGTCACCATGTGCCGGGTTAGGCCGATCGAGCCAGGCTTTCATGATCCCGTCGTGTACCTGGGCCCAGCTCCAGCCCGTCAGGGCGCAGATGGCCACCAGCACAATCAGCGATGCGTAGCCACCCGAACCATTGCTTTCGCGGTAGATCCTCGCCTCAGGGGGCAGAGCCGGCACCCAGGAGGGGCGCACGACCGCCACCACCAACACGAACAGCAGGTAGAGGCCTACCAGCAGCAGGCCAGGGATGAGGGCGCCGGCGTACATATCGCCCACGGATTTGCCGAGTTGGTCGGCCAGCACGATCAGCACCAGCGAAGGTGGGATGGCTTGCGCCAGCGTACCCGAGGCGGTGATGGTGCCGGTGGCAATCGTTCGGTTGTAACCATAGCGGAGCATGATGGGCAGCGAGATGAGGCCCATCGAGATCACGGCAGCGGCCACTACACCGGTGGTAGCCGCGAGCAGGGCGCCCACGAGGATCACCGCCACCGCCAGGCCGCCGCGCAGCGGTCCGAACACCTGGCCCACTGTTTCAAGCAGGTCTTCGGCCATGCCCGATCGCTCGAGGATGATGCCCATGAAGGTGAAGAAGGGAATGGCCAGCAGCGTGTCATTGGACATGATGCCGAACACCCGCTGTGGCAGGGCCTGAAACAGATTGGCGCCAAACAGGTCGACCGACATGCCGATGAAGCCAAACAGCAGCCCGGTAGCGGCAAGGCCGAAGGCCACCGGAATGCCGGTGAGCAGAAAGAACAGCAGGCCCGCGAACATCAGCGGGACGAAATTCTGGACGATGAAGGCAGTCATTTGGTGGCGGTCTCTGTGGTTTCTGAGCGGGCAGCTAGCTCTTCTGCCAGCAACTCCTCATCGGACTTGGTCTCGTCCTGCGAAAAAGGCTCATCACGCAGCCCTTGGAGGAACGCAATGCGCTTGATGAGTTCGGACACCGCCTGCGCCAACAAAATCGCGAAGCCAAGGGGGACCAGCAACAGGACGGGCCAGCGAATCAGTCCGCCGGCGTTGTGGCTGACCTCACCCAGCGTCCAGGCCCTGTGAAAGAGCGGCCAGCCCAGATCGATCATGATGATGGAGAGGGGAATGGTAAAGACGATGATCCCGATGGCGTCAATCCATGCATTGGTGCGCTTGGACAGCTTGGAGGAGATGAAATCGATGCGGACATGGGCGTTCTTGAGCATGACGTATCCCACCCCAAGCATGAACACCGCCGCGAAAAGGTACCACTGAATCTCGAGGAAAGCGTTCGATCCGATATTGAAGGCCTTGCGCATGATGGCATTGCCGGCGCTGATCAGCACGGCGGCAAGCACCAACCACATGATGAGGCGACCTATCCATTCATTGAATCGATCGATCTGCCGGGACAGAACCAAAAAGGGGGTCATGATGAAATCCTCCAGCGCCCTCGGATAGAGAAGGCGCGAGCCGGTCGGAAACCGGCGATGATATCGCCAGCCGGTGCCGGAGGCGTAGGTAGATTTACTTGGTTGAATCGTTAAACGATTCAAAATGCCCGTCCACGCCTTGAGGTGGGCCAGTCGGGCGGACCGCTAGATTCAGTCCGCCCTCGGGCTAGAGTGCCCAGGCTCGCAAGCCGCGTGGGGCGGCTGCGGCCCGGGTGGCTTGGATGCTCGGCAAACGTTCAGCAGCCCAGCTTTGACCAGTAATAGGTGCTGATCGTAGGGTTGTAGCCCGGGTTGGCATAGCTGGCTTTGTAGGTGGCCCCGCTATAAGTTACCACGCTGCCGGCTGCGTAGTATTTACCCTGAACCCAGGCGCCCACCGGCGCCCAATAGTAGGTGCTGATGGTCGGGTTGTAGCCCGGGTTGGCGTACTTGGCCACGTACTGTAAGCCCTGGTAGATGACCACCGCCCCGGCGGCATAGCTGCTGCCCTGTACCCAGTTGGTGACGGGGTTAAGGCAGACAGCTGTCGCGCCGCTCTTGCACGCGTAGGCCGCCCAGTAGTAAGTGCTCATGGTTGGGTTGTAGCCTGGGTTGGCGTAGCGGGCGACGTATAGCGAACCGTTGTAACCCACCACCTGACCGACCGCATAAGCTGCCCCCTGTGTCCAGCTATTGGTGGGGCTGGGGCAACTGGGCGCCGTGCTGGTGTTGGTGCAGCTATAGGGTGCCCAGTAATAAGTGCTGACCGTCGGGACATAGCCGGGATTGGCGTATTTAGCCAGGTAGAGCACCCCGTTGTACGAAATCACGCTACCGGCAGGGTAATACTGCCCATTGACCCAGGATGCGGCCGATGCGATGCACGCAGGCGCAGGCGCAGGCGCAGGCGCAGGCGCAGGCGCAGGCGCAGGCGCAGGTGCAGGTGCAGGTGCAGGTGCAGGTGCAGGTGCAGGT
>JBEIHE010000023.1:0-29582 GCA_040381515.1 Polaromonas sp. | reverse complement strand
GGTGCTGGCTCAGGCCCGGAAGAACCGTACGCTCGAGCGCTTGGGCCACGGCCTGCCGGTAGGGCTCCGCTTGCGCCTGCCAATCGGTGCCGCTGTCGAGGTGAGGCACTGGCGAGAGCGCGTAGAAGGTGTCGCACCCAGGCGGTGCCATAGACGGATCGGTGGCGCTTGGCCGATGCAGATAAAGACTGAAGTCGCTGCTCAGCCGGTGCTTTCGGAAGATGTCGTCCAGCAACTCTTTGTACCGGGGTCCCAGCACCATCATGTGGTGCGGCACGTCTTCGTAGCGACGATTGGTGCCAAAGTACCAGACAAACAGGCTCATGGAATAGCGCCCGCGCTCAATGCGGCGGTCGGGCCAGCTGCGCCGCCAGCGTGGATCGATCAAATTCAGATAGGTCCACGCCGCGTCGGCGTTAGACACCACGATATCGGCCGCAAGCGTCTGTCCGCCAGCCAGCGTCACCCCCGAAGCCCGCTCCCCCTGCACCTCAATCCGCCGCACCTCGGCGTTGCAGCGCAGCTCGCCGCCGAGGCTGCGCAAAAGGTCGGTCATCGCAGTAATCAAGGCGCCCGTGCCCCCCATGGTCCAATGAACGCCAAACTGTCGCTCCAGCGCATTGACCAGGCTGTAGACACAAGTGACCGAGTAGGGATTGCCCCCGATGAGCAAGCTCTGCAGACTCATCGCCATCCGTAGTTTGGGATGCTTGAGGTGCCCAGCGACCATCTGGTGCAGGCTGCGCCAACCGCGCATCCGGGCGATCGAGGGGATGGCTTGCAATAGATCGCCCACCGTATTGAAGGGCTTCGTGCCCAACACCTCAAAGCCGCGCTGATGGCAGTCATCGGCCTCACGCATGAAGCGCTCAAAGCCGGCTGCGTCTGAGGCATTGATGCGTCGCACCTCCGCACGCATACGGTCAATATCGCCGCTGTAGTCAAAATGGTCGCCGTCATCAAAACGAATCCGGTAAAAAGGATCCAGATGCTTGAGCGTGATCACATCGCTCAGACGCCGGCCGGCCAGTTGCCACAGTTCTTCGAGCAAGGCGGGGACGGTGATGATGGTCGGCCCTGCATCGAAGACATGGCCGTCGACCCGATGCACATAGGCTCGCCCACCGGGCGCATCGAGCTTTTCAAGCACCGTGACCTGCCAGCCGCGAAGCTGAAGGCGGATGGCCGCCGCCAGCCCCCCGAAACCGCTGCCGATCACCAAGGCCCTTGGACGGGACAGTCCGTCCACCAGATGCCTGGCCTCCTGAAGATTAATCGCGTTCATGGCGGATCCGGTTTGGTCGCAGCCCCCAGCGCAACGGCCGGCAAAGGCATCCTGGCGGGGTCGACTGCGCGCTTGACTTTCTGGGGATGACCCATGGCCCAACCCCACAAGCGCTCTATCGAGAGCGGGAAAGCCATCAGCACATGCTCGACGATGGCCAGGCCCAGCAACGTAGCCAGAAGCACGGATCCCGTTGTGGCAGTGACCGTACCGGTGTGTACCTCCCAGACCAACCAACCCAGAATCAGGGCCGACAGGCCCAGGGTCAAGAAGAAAAACGGCGTGACCGGTCCGCGCTTGAAATAACTGGCCATATAGCCCAGCTGAACCGGCAAGTAATTCGCACCGGTCTGCGGCACTCCCAAGTAGAGGTTGAGCTTGGCCGACAAGCGCATGCACCATAGCAGCGCAAAGGTGCACAGGGCCACATGGTTCGGATGTCCGCCCTGCATCATCCACAGCACCGCAAAATTGATCAGAAGCGCCAGCTCATGGTGGGCCACGGCCAGCACAGACTCGCGCAGACGGGCCCATCCGCGCGCCTGCGGTGACAAGGACACCCGTCGCGGCCCGGTCAGCCAACCGGTCAGAAAGGCCAACTCATGCCAGCTCCACATCAGGATCACGCTGACAAAGCCCAGATAGGCCCAAGCGCTACCGGTGTGGCGCATGCTGAGGGCGCTACCCAACAGACCCAGGACAAGCATGAGGGAGGCCAGGGCCATGCTCCAACGAAAGCTCGAAGCGCGCCTGCGCACCAGCCACAAAATAGCCCCAGTGCCCAGCCACCAACTGAGCAGGGCAAAAGCCGCTGCGGCCCCAACGGAATGGATCCAGTCAGGCATGGCTTACCCTTGGCAGCGCGGGGGGCGATGGGGCGTAAGGCAAAGTCACCTGGGGCTCTTCTACCAGACAGGAGACATGCGGACCTGCTCGGGCAGGTCCTGAGACTTGACAGGCACAAAAAACATACGACCGAAGGTCCAGGCCGCCCGGACCGCATGCACCCCCTGGAGCGCCAGACCTAACAAACCGCCGCGCGATTTGGCCTCTTGGTGCGCCGCAGAGATGGCGACCAGCTTGTCCATACCGGCTCGCATGGTGGGGTGATCGATATCCAGCTCCACCGGAAAGACCTGGCGGCAGATTTGAGAGGTGATGCGAAACACCTCATAGTCGTATTCGGTGGAATGCAGCCCCATGGCCTCGTGCAGCAGGGGTCTGCTGTGATCGCGGACGTACATCGTGGCGTAGACGGCCAAGATGAAAAACCGGATCCACAGGCGGTTGACCCCCGTCAGCAGATGCGGATTGGCCCGCATGATCAGGGCAAAGGACTCGCCATGACGAAACTCGTCATTGCACCAGCGCTCGAACCAGCGGAAGATAGGATGAAAGCGCTTGTCCGGATGGCGCTCGAGCTGCCTGAAGATGGTGATGTAGCGGGCATAACCGATCTTCTCTGACAGGTAGGTGGCGTAGTAGATGTACTTGGGTTTGAAAAAGGTGTATTTCTTGGTTCTCTTGAGACCGCCAAGGTCAATGCCGAGGTTGAAGTCCTTGAGCGACTGATTCAGAAATCCTGCATGCCGAGACTCGTCGCGGGCCATATAGGTCATGAGCTGACGAATGTCGGGGTTGGTGATGTTCTTGCGAATCTCGTTGTAGAGAATGCAGCCCGAAAATTCCGAGGTCAGCGACGAGATCAGGAAATCAATGAATTCCTGGCGCAGCTCGGGCGTGAGCTCAGGCATGAGGCGCTTGACCTCCTCGGCAAACTGCGCATCACGCTGAAAGTGGTCATGGTTGTTGTCACCCTCATACTCGGCCATCATGGCATCCCATTCGGCCCGCACCGGCTCGATATTGAGTCGATCAAAGTCTTCAAAACGTGTGGTGTAGAAGCGTGGCGACAGCACCGTGTTGACCAAAGCCCGCGCCGTGGCGTCGGCCGAGCTCTCCACCTTGTTCATGAGCAAATCGACATGGTCGGTGTTGCGGTCATTGGCAATGGCGGCATTCATGGTTGGACTCCTGCAGATGAAGAAGACAGGCCTATGTCTTGCAACTGGGCAAAGACAGCGGCATTACTGGCACCGAAGGCCTCCAGATGGATACGCTGGCCAGTGGCTGGATCGCGTAGCACCAACTTGCCATCGACGTAGGCCGACAGTTCAAACGGCATCTCTGGCCCCAGTTCCCGGCGCATACGCTCTCGGGCCAGGGTGCGAAGCGCACCGCGTGCAAAACCCTGTTCGCCACGCAAGCGAGCCACCTCCTGGCCAGATCGGGCGTCGACCACAGCAATGTCGCCATTGGGCCGATCCTGAAACTGCAGCAGTCGCTGCCACTTCAGGGCTCCAAGCGCCTCGATCGGCGGACTCTGCTGGCGGTACCAGCCCACAGTCAGCAGGGTCAGTGTCAGCACGCCCAGGGCCACCCACAGCAGCCACGGCCGGCGGCGGACGGTGGGTAGGGACTTGACGACTGCCATGCTGGCTGCGCTCATGCGGTCACCGTACCGGACAAGCCCTGACGCCCCGACGCGGATGGCTCGCCCGATTGCGAATCGACCAGAATTTCCTGCGGATTGGCCTGGCGCCACGCCTGCATGATTTTTTGGCTCAGCGCCTGTACGTCAGGTACACAGCGCAAACTCGGCTCGGGATTTCGCAGATGCCAGGCGCGGGCATGCGGCCACAGGTGCAGGTAAGCGATGCGATCCGGCCCCTTGATGCGCAGTGCAATATCGCCACAGCCGCGTCCCCGGGTCTTGATCGCCGCTGCTGACAGGCAGGTCAGGGGCAAATTGAAGGTCATGGTCAGCACAATCCCCACCCGCATGACCACCCGCTTGTTGGTCAAGGTATAGAGGCAGGTATGCGAGGCAAACCAGGCGATGGCCGTCAGCATGCCAATGGCCGTAAGGGCCAGCATGGCACTGGTCAGTACCGACGGGGCCACCAGCTTGAGCGGCTGGCCATACATGAAGACCGCCTGCAAGGCCAGCATGAACAAGAAGTAGATCGCGAGCTTGCGGACATGAAACGCGTGCAAGGCCAATTGGCGCCAGTCAGGCGCGCCTTGCCAAAGGATGCGTTCGCCTGCGGGTAGCGCCTCCGGCAGGCCAGGCGCCGCCTCAAACTCGTGCTCGTGCTGCGTACTCAAAACAGCGGCTCCTGACGTTCCGGCGAGGCGTACAGCAAACCAGCGCCAAAGAAGGCGGGAATGCGTTCTTCCTCAAGCATGGTGATCTGCTCAGGGTGACGGGTGGCGGGCACCCCCTCAAACTGGTTGGCCAGCAGGGCATGAACGTAGACGCCTTTGCGCTTGATACGGGCAAACATGATGGGGACCAGCACATGCCGACCGCCGCGCGTCTTGACCTCCAGATAGCGAAACATCATTTCCATGCGATCGACCCAAAGGTCGACCACATGACCTGCCAGCTCGTGATCGCCGCCGTAGACCGGCAGGCCGCGCGGGTCCGTGTCCTTGACGGCCACGCTGTGATCGGCGGCCACCCGCATGGGCACGATCTTGGGCTCGCCGTGGTGGGTCAGGTCGGGGGTGTCAGCGCGCATGGCCCAGGCGCCAGGGCCTACCCCAGCCAGCAGGGGATCGCCCTCGGGCTCGATGGGTGCGCCATTCCATCCGTGGGCAGGCTTGGCGTTGTATCGACCATCGGGACGGTGGGGGTCAGGCGCATGCACCTCACGACCGTCATGGAGCTTGTAGGTCACCGGATCCGGCTTGGGCCAGCCGGTGATCTTCGGACCATTCTCACGGCCCGGATCCATCGGGTAGCCTTCCCGGTGATTTTCCCGAGCCAGGTAGTAGATCAGCCCGAAGAAGAAGATCCAGAAGGCATAAAGCACAAGCTGGGCAACGTCTACGTACTGCGTAATGGCGCCTGTTTCCATGGTAGTTCTCCTTCAGTCAGAGCAAGCGAGCAAATTCACGGGATTCAACCTGGCATTTCCGCCAGGCCGATGCGTTGAGGGGAGCGGCTCTGATGTCGGGCCGCCAGGGGACCCAGAGCGATCAGAACCACAAAGAGCAGGTACATCTCAAAGTGAAAGACAAAGCTGTAGCCGGTGACCGGCGAATCGAGGGTCTGGCCCAGCCAGCCGGTTTGCGCCAAAGTGCCCACCAGGTCACGCAACACACCGCCGAGCACCATGGCCAGTCCAGCGGCAGTGGCCTGCACCGCCCCCCAAGCACCCAGCACCAAGCCGGTCAGCTCGCGATCCGGCATTTCCATGGCATTGAGCAACATACCGACCGAAAACAGTCCACCAGAAAAGCCAATCAGAGCGGCACCGAAACGAAACATCCAGGCCGACTCCAGGGGCGCAGAAAAGATCACACAAGCGAAGGCCGGCAAACCCAGCAAGGCACCCAATGCGGCCAGGCGACAGGTGTCGAGCCCGCGGGCGCACAGACGAGCCGACCAGGCAAAGGCCAGCAGACAGCCACCGGCCGTCAGCGCGGTCAGCGAGGAGGTCAGACTCACATCGAGCCCCAGCACCTCACCCCCGTAGGGTTCAAGCACGATGTCCTGCATGCTGAAGGCCGCAGTTCCCAGGCCAACGGTCCAAAGAAAACGCCGCATCCTGGGCACGGCCATCAGGCGCCTCCAATTGCGCGAGAAGCCGCCCTGCTCGCGCTCGCCGCGTCGTACCGAACGCGCCTCCTGCTTCCAAAGGGAGATCAGGTTCATGACGATGACCGCAACCGCCGTACCCTGGACCACTTGGATCAAGCGCTTGGGGCTGAAGTCCTGAAGCATCCAGGCCAGCAGAGCGCTGCCAGCCATCAGCCCCAGAAGGAACATGGCATACAGAAGAGCCACCACGCGCGGACGCTTGTCGGACGGCGCGACATCGGTGGCCAGTGCCAGACCAGCGGTTTGCGTCACCTGCATCCCAGCGCCCACCAGCAAGAAAGACAGGGCCGCGCCAACCCGACCGAACCACAAGCCGCCCTGATCAGGCGGATCGGCAAGAAGCAGCAGCGCAAAGGGCATCATGGCCAGGCCGGCAAACATCAGCAGGCTGCCCATCCACAAATAAGGCAGACGCCGCAGGCCCAGGGGCGACGGATGAGTATCACTGCGATAGCCTATGAAAGCACGCGCCGGCGCGAACAACAAGGGCAGCCCCACTGACAGCGCCACCCACCAGGCCGGCACACCCAGTTCGACGATCATCACCCGATTGAGCGTGCCCACCAGCAAGGCCGTGGTCATGCCTATGGCCACCTGAAACAAAGACAGCCGCAACAGGCGCGCCATCGGCAACTCGGTCGAGGCCGCGTCGGCGAACGGCAGATGCCGGTTGGCAAAAGCCACCAACCAGGCGGGCGGGGCAAGCAAGCGTCTTTTCAAGCGCGCCACTCCCAGGCTTGCGAGGTGTAGAAGCCGCTTTTAATGCGCTGAGTGCGGCCTTCATGCCAACCAGCCTGCGCCAGCCCCCGCTGCAAGCCCTGACGCAGCACGGGCTCGGACACTGGCGTGAGTGAGGGCGAGCGGTCACCGCGCGGAAACAAGCGCCCCACCCCGTGCATCAGAGCCAGCGCCGGCGTGCGGGGTGCAAAGGTAAACAGGATGGAGCTTCGGGTGCGCATGGCCAGGCCCTGCATCGCCTCCACCATGTGCGGCACGTCATAGTGAATCAGCGAATCCATCGCCACCACATGGTCGAAATGACCCAGGGTCTGGCTGAGCATGTCGCCAGAACGAAAGTCGATCTGCCCGGCGCTGCGGCCCGACTGCGCGGCCCAACGTTCGGCTGCCAGCTTGACCAGCGTGGGCGAGAGGTCAATGGCCAGCACCTGGGCGCCGCGCTCGGCCGCCTCCATGGCCAGGGCGCCAGTGCCGCAACCGGCATCGAGCAAACGCAGGCCACGCATGTCCTGCGGCAGCCACGACAGCAGCGTGGCTCGCATCTGATCGCGCCCCGCACGCACCGTCGCGCGGATGCGGCCGACCGGTGCGTTAGAAGTCAAGCGCTCCCAGGCCTGTGCAGCCGTACGGTCGAAATAGGTTGCGATCTGTTCGCGCCGTTGCAGATAACTGGTGCTGTTCATCAATCAAACCCCAGCAGATCAAAGATGTCGCGGTCTTTCATGGGCACGGCCGGCAGCGGATCGGCCCCCTTCCAGAGCGAGGCGGCCAAACGCATGTACTCGTCCTGCACCGCCTTGACCGCAGGCGTGGCCTCCAGCTCGAACATGGTCGACTTGGACAGGCGGCTCTTGCGGATCTCATCGAGCAGCGGGAAGTGCGCCATGCTTTTGAGGCCAGTGGCGCCATTGAACTTGTCCACCTGGTCGGTGGCATCACTGCGGTTGACGATGACCCCCCCAAGCCGCACGTTGTAGTTCTTGGACTTCGCGCCGATGGCCTGGACGATCCGATTCATGGCAAAGATCGAATCAAAATCATTGGCGGTCACGATCAAGGCGCGATCGGCGTGTTGCAAAGGCGCGGCAAACCCGCCGCAAACCACATCGCCGAGCACATCGAAGATCACCACATCGGTGTCTTCCAAGAGATGGTGTTCCTTGAGCAGCTTGACCGTCTGGCCCACCACGTATCCGCCGCAACCAGTGCCTGCGGGTGGGCCGCCGGCCTCCACGCACATCACGCCGTTGTAGCCCGGGAACACAAAGTCTTCGACGCGCAATTCCTCGGCATGAAAGTCCACCTGCTCCAGCGCGTCGATCACGGTGGGCAGCATCTTCTTGGTCAGGGTGAAGGTCGAGTCGTGTTTGGGGTCACAACCGATCTGCAGCACCCGCTTGCCCAGGTGCGAGAAGGCCGCCGACAAATTGGAGGAAGTGGTGCTCTTCCCAATGCCCCCTTTGCCATAAACGGCAAAAACTTTGGCATTGCCGATCTTGACGCTCGGGTCCATCTGGACCTGAACACTGCCCTCGCCATCCTCACCCCGTGAGGGTTTTCGGATGTTGCTGATGGGTACGGTAGCAAGGCTCATGCGGAGGCTCCTTCGTAAATGCCCTCGAGGCGGTCTTCCAGCTCTTCGCTGGCTTGGCGCAGGGCTTGCAGCACCTGCGGATCGGGTTGCCAGAATTGGCGGTCAGAAGCTTCGATCAGGCGATGGGCCAATCGAGCCGAAGCGGTGGGATTGAGCGAAGCCAGACGCTGCCGCATCTGTTCGTCGAGCACAAAGGCCTGAGTGAGCTGTTCGTAGACCCAGGGCTGCACCTGCCCCGTGGTGGCCGACCAGCCCATGGTGTTGGTCAGATGGGCCTCGATTTGGCGCACCCCTTCGTAGCCGTGTTTGAGCATGCTCTCGTACCACTTCGGGTTGAGCATGCGGGTGCGGGTTTCCAACGCCACCTGCTCAGACAGCGTACGAACCGCACCGCCGCCATGGCTGTCACGGGTCTGATCGCCGATATAGACCGGCGCCACGGCCGCCTCCTCGCCGCCCGCGCGAGCGGTCTTGGCCCGCTGAATCGCGCGGCTGACACCGCCCAGGGTGTCAAAGTAGGTGTCGACTGTGGTCACTCCGAGTTCGACCGAATCAAGGTTCTGGTAAGCCAGATCCACATCAGCCAGCATGGAAGCAAGCAAGCGCCCCTGCTGCACCGGCTTGCCCGAACGGCCATAGGCAAAGCCCTTGCGACGGCTGTAGGTCTCGGCCAACTCGTCGCCCGAATCCCAGCGGCTGTTGTCAATCATCATGTTCACATTGGCGCCGTAAGCCCCTTCGGCATTGCCGAACACCCGCAGAGAGGCCGCCTCCAGATCGCAGCCATGCTCCTGCTGGTACTGCAGCGCATGCTTGCGTATGAAGTTTTGCTCGGAAGGCTCGTCCGCGCTGGCGGCCAGGAAGGCGGCCTCAGCCAGCAACTTGATCTGCAGCGGAAGCAGGTCGCGGAAGATCCCCGAGAGCGAAATCACCACATCGATGCGAGGCCGACCGAGTTCGGCCAGCGCGATAAGCTCTGCACCGGCCAGCCGGCCATAACCGTCAAAGCGAGGACGCGCCCCCATGAGCGCCAAAGCCTGTGCAATCGGTCCGCCCTCGCTCTTGAGGTTGTCGGTCCCCCACAGAACCATGGCTATCGATTCGGGCAATTGGTTTCCATCGGATGCGTAGCGCTCAAGCAGACGCTGTGCCTGGCGAGCACCGTCCTTGACCGCATAGGCGCTGGGAATGCGGAAAGGATCAAAACCGTGGACATTGCGGCCCGTGGGCAGCACATCGGGCGTGCGCAGGAGGTCACCCCCCGCAGCAGGCCGGATAAAGCGACCATCGAGAGCCTGCATCAGGCCCTCCATCTCGCTGTCCTTGCACATCTCATCGCGTGCCCGTGCCAAGCCCGTCAGCGCCGCCCGCTTTGAGGAGGTGTCGCCAGCCGATGAATCGTCCGTGCGCGCCCAATGCTGCCAAGCCGCCTCTGGCGATGCGCCTTGGGCCAGCAGAGTCAGCACATCAGCGGGCACCGTCAATTCGTGCCACGCCTTGGCGCAACTGCCCAGCATGTCAACCAGAGCCTCCTGGGACAGCGCCTGCCCAACCACGTGAAGACCGTGCGGGATCAAGGTATAGCAAAGCTCCAGCACCGCCTCGTTAAGGCGCTGAACCTGCGCAGGCGCCTGATCCGCCCAGACCGGTTCAGCGGCCGCCAGTTCAAGCTCGGCCGCCTGGGACTGAATCAGAAGCGCAAGCTCCTCGGCCTCCTGGCCCGACTGCGAATCCAGACCGCGGTAGCGTTCGATCATCTCGCGCAGCGCATTGAGGCCTTTGTAGAGACCAGCCTCGGCCACTGGCGGAGTCAGGTAACTGACCAGCGTCGCGGCCGAGCGGCGCTTGGCAATGGTGCCCTCCGAAGGATTGTTGGCCGCATAGAGATAAAGATTGGGGGTGTCACCAATCAGCCGATCCGGCCAGCAATCAGCGCTCAGCCCGTTTTGCTTGCCCGGCATGAATTCGAGCGCGCCGTGGGTGCCAAAGTGCAACAGCACATGCGCGCCAAAATCCTCGCGCATCCAGCGGTAGAAGGTCGAGAAGGCATGGGTGGGTGCAAAGCCCTTCTCAAACAAGAGCCGCATCGGGTCGCCTTCGTAACCGAAAGCCGGTTGTATGCCAACGAACACGTTGCCAAAACGCTCACCGAGCACAAAGATGCCGCTGCCGTCACTCTGGTGCCGACCAGGGGCCGGCCCCCAGGCCGCCTCGATGGCCTTGAGGTGCTTCTCGCGCCGGACGTGGTCGTCGGCGCTGACCAATGCATGCACATTGGCCTGAGCACCATAGCGATCGGCATTGCCCTTGATGATGCGCTCGCGCAATTCGTCCACACTGGCCGGCACGTCCACCCGATACCCCTGGCGCTCCATGGCTTGCAGGGTGTTGAACAGCGACTCAAACACACTCAAGTGGGCGGCAGTTCCGGTGCTGCCGGCATTGGGCGGGAAGTTGAACAGCACGATGCCCACCTTGCGTTCGGCGCGTGAGGACTTTCGCAGGGTAATCAAGCGCGACACACGCGCCGATAGCGCGTCGGCCCGCTCACTGCAGGTGTTCATGTCATGCGCACCCACCGAGTCGAAGCGGCAATGGCGGGAGCATCCGGTACATGCGCTGGCGCCGGCACTGCCCCGGCCGCCATAGACCATATTGCCGGTGGCCCCGTCCAGCTCCGGAATGGACACCATCATGGTGGCCTCCACTGGCAGGAAGCCCCGCTCTGAAGCCCCCCAGCTGTCAAGCGTCTGAAATTCCACCGGCGCTACCGCCAAGTACGGCAAATCCATCTGGGTCAACACCTGCTCGGCGGCTTTCGAGTCGTTGTAGGCTGGGCCGCCAACCAGGGAAAAACCAGTCAGCGAGACCAGCGCATCGATGGAGGGACGTCCATCGCGCATGAAGAACGCTTCAATCGCCGGACGGTTGTCCAGACCGCTGGCAAAGGCGGGGATGACCCGCAGGCCGCGCGCCTCCAGGGCGGTGATCACACCGTCATAGTGGGCGGTGTTACCGGCCAGCACATAGGAGCGAAGCAGCAGCAGACCCACGGTGCCTGAGGTTCCGCTGGTGGCTACGCGCGGCAGATCGGACAGACGATCTGAGAGGCGGTGCCCCGCCTCGGATTGGAGTCGGGGGTGGTAAAGCCCCACCTCCGGGTATTCGACTGGCGCTGGCACTTTCAGGCCACGCAGGGCAGCCCGCGGACCGGCGGCATAGCGATCGATCAGAAGGCTCACCAGCCCCTGTATGTTTTCCTGCGAGCCGGCCAGCCAATACTGCATGGCCAGGAAATAGGCCCGCACGTCCTGGGCCGTGCCAGGAATGAAACGCAGGATCTTGGGCAGGCGGCGCAGCATCTTCATCTGCCGCTCGCCAGCGCTGGTTTTTTCCTCGGCGCTCATCTCCGCAGCCTGGGCGCTTTTGCCGCGCAGCTTCTTGAGCAATTCCATCGGACCACTGCTGGGCGCCTGCATGTCAAATCGGCCCATACGGGTGAGCTTGCTGACCTCACCGGCCGACATCAGGCACACCATCGCATCGCAATGCTCGCGCCGGGCACGCAAGGCGGGCATGACCGGCAGGAAATGCTCTTCCATGAAGAGCATGGTGACGATGACGATGTCAGCCGTTGAAATGTCGCGCTCGCACCTCTCCAGGGCAGCGGTGTCTGCCCCCCACTCGGAGGCGGCATGCACTTGCATCTGCAAGCCCGGCACCGAGCGCTGCAACCGCGACAGGGCGCGTTCGGCCGCGCTGGCCAGATGGCTGTCCATAGTGACAAGTACCACCCGAATGGCCGGCCCCTGCCCTGCGACCGAGGCACGTGCCGATGTGCGGCTTTCAGCGGCTGAAATGAGCTTTGGCATCGTAGAGCGTATCCACGGTGATGACCGGAACCCCGCGCTCGCGCGCGTAGAGTTCGGTATTGCGCTTGGCTTTGCCACGCACGAAAAAGGGGATCTTCTTCAACTCCTTTTCCGCCTCCAGCCCCCAGACTGTCTGATCGACAGACGCACCGGCCTGAGGGCCTGGCTTCGGACCGACCACCGACTCATTGGCAGCTTCACCGAGCCTGCTTTCAGAAACGGCCTGCGGTTGCTCTGAGCGCGCCAGCGCAGCCGCGGGCACACCGGCACGACCCAGATGCGAGGGGGCGGCGTCTTCATGGAACTCGGAGTCCCCACGGAACATGCCAATCAGATGCTCCTCCAGCCCCATCATCAGCGGATGCACCCAGGTGTCAAACAACACATTGGCACCCTCAAAGCCCATTTGCGGCGAATACCGTGCCGGAAAATCCTGCACATGGACGGGTGCCGAAATGACCGCACAAGGCAGGCCCAGCCGTTTGGCCACATGCCGCTCCATCTGAGTGCCGAGCACCAACTCAGGTTGCAGTTCGGTGATGCGCTGCTCGACCTCCAGATAGTCATCCGTGATCAGGGCCTCACACTGGTAGAGCTTGGCCGCCTCTCTTACCTCGCGGGCAAACTCCCGGCTGTAAGTGCCCAGCCCCACCACGGCAAACCCCATCTCCTGGGCCGCCACGCGAGCGGCCGCCACCACATGAGAGGCATCCCCAAAGATAAACACCCGCTTACCGGTCAGATAGGTGGAATCGACCGAGCGCGCATACCAGCCCGCGCGTGAGGTCTCGCGCAAGTCCGGTACCTCGGCCAGCCCGGCCAGCTGAGCCACTTCAGCCACAAAATCCTGGGTGGCATTGACGCCAATAGGCACCACACGGGTAAAGGGCTGCTGATACTGGCGCTGCAACCAGAGCGCAGTCGTCATGCCGGTTTCCGGGTAAAGCACCACATTGAAATCGGCCTCATGCAATCGGGCCAGATCGGCCGCCGTGGCATCGAGAGGAGCCACCACACGCACGTCGATGCCCAGCTGATCCAGCAAACCGGCGATCTCGCGAATGTCATCACGGTGGCGAAAGCCCAGCGCGGTGGGCCCCAAAATATTGCAGCTTGGCCGTGCATCCTGGGCGCGTGCAGCGCGCTGCGATCGTGCCGGTGCGCTGCTGAGGTGACGCACCATCTGATAGAAGGTCTCGGCCGCGCCCCAGTTTTCCTTGCGCTGATAGGAAGGCAGCTCCAGCGGCACCACCGGCACCGGCAGATTGAGGGCCTTGGCCAATCCTCCGGGGTCGTCCTGAATCAGCTCTGCGGTGCAGGACGATCCCACCATCATGGCGCTGGGCGCAAAGCGCTCGAAAGCCTCGCGCGCTGCCGTCTTGAACAGCTCGGCCGTATCACCGCCCAGATCGCGGGCTTGAAATGTGGTGTAAGTCACCGGCGGACGGCGCGGCAGCCGTTCGATCATGGTGAACAGTAAATCAGCGTAGGTATCCCCCTGGGGTGCGTGCAGCACATAGTGCACGTCCTTCAGAGCAGTGGCCACACGCATGGCGCCCACATGGGGCGGGCCTTCATAAGTCCAGAGCGTCAGTTGCATGCTTGACTCCTAGGCCGCCAGACGCAAGCGTCGGTTCAAGGGGCGGCTGAACAGTTCGGCCAAGTCGGCAGCCTGTTCATAGCCCTGGATCGGGGTAAAGACCAGTTCGATGGCCCACTTGGTGGTCAGGCCCTCGGCCTCCAGAGGATTGGCCAGGCCCAGGCCACAAACCACGATATCGGGACGGAGCTGCCGGCAACGATCGAGCTGCTGCTCGACATGCTGCCCCTCGGACAACTGCACACCGGCTGGTAGCCAGGCCAGTTCGTCGGCCAGATGCTGCCGATGCAAATAAGGCATTCCCACCTCGGTCAGACGCATCTGCAGTTCACGGCTGACAAATCGCGCCAGCGGCACCTCGAGTTGCGAGTCGGGAAAAAAGAAGATGGACTTGCCCGCCAGCAAGGCGCGCTGACGCGCCAAGGCCGTGCGGGCCCGCTCGCTCGGTGCAGCCGTCACCTGCGCAAAGCGTTCGTCCGGCACCCCGTAGGCACGGGCCGCAGCCTGCAGCCAGGCAGTCGTGCCCTCGACACCCAGCGGGAAAGGCGCCGCCAGGCGCTGCCCGCCCCTGGCCTCCAGCGCGCGCGCCGTATCGGCCAAGAAGGGTTGGGCCAAAAGGTAGCGTGTGCCCGGCCCGATAGCCGGCAAATCGGCCGCACGACGCGGCGGGAAGAACTGCACTGGCACACCCAGCTCAGTGAACAGGCGCCGAAACTGGTCTTCCACCACATCGGCCAGGGTGCCCACCACCAGCAGCGGCGCTTGGCTGTCGGCCTCGGGAAGGCGCTGCGGCAGTTCGGGCACCAGGGCCGCCAAACAGGCATCCTCTCCCTGGGTGAAGGTGGTTTCGATGCCGCTGCCGGAGTAGTTGAGCACCCGAACCTTGGGCGAAAACTGGGTGGACAAGCGAGTGGCGGCGCGAGAGAGATCAAGCTTGATCACCTCTGAAGGACAGGAGCCCACCAGAAACAACAGCTTGATTTCGGGGCGGCGCTCCAGCAATCGCTGCACCACCCGATCGAGTTCCTCATTGGCATCGGCCAGCCCGGCCAGATCACGCTCGTCAATGATGGCGGTGGCAAAGCGCGGCTCGGCGAAGATCATGACCCCGGCCGCCGACTGCAGCAGATGGGCGCAGGTGCGCGAACCGACCACCAGAAAGAATGCGTCCTGAATCTTTCGGTGCAGCCAGATGATGCCGGTCAGGCCGCAGAAAACCTCCCGCTGTCCACGTTCGCGCAGCACAGGAAGATCGGCGCACGCCGACGGCTCGGGATGCAGGGCAATGACCGGGTTCATGCGGGCCATCCTTGTCGGGCGGGGCTACGGGCCAACTGATCTTGCTCCGAGGCCGCTTGCAGCCGGGCTGCGCGCAGCTTGACCAGAAACTGCGCCGCATTGATGACATAAGCCAAATAGGCGGCCAGGGCCAGCCCCATCAGGGCCTTCGGCTCCAGCATGCCGTTGAACAAAGCAATCAGGTAGGCGGTGTGCAAGGCCAACACCAACATGCTGAAGACGTCCTCCCAGAAGAACGCCGGCGCAAACAGGTATCGACCAAACACGACTTTTTCCCAAATGCAGCCGGTGACCATGATGGTGTAGAGCACCAGAGTCTTGACCACGATGGACAACTCAGCGGCCGCCTGGCCCTGGCCATTCCAAAGGAAGCGAATCACCAAGCCCAGGCTGATCAAGAACACCAAAAACTGCAGGGGTGCGAGCACTCCCTGCACCCAGGTCCATGGCGAAGCGTCGCGCCGCTGCCGCTCTTCAGGCGTGTAAAGCGGGCGCCTCAAAGGAGGGCGCTCGGTTACAGGCTGCATGTGTTTTCCTTTTCAGTCGCGAGGATCACCGGATCCCGCCACCCTCAATTTAGTCGGGTCTAGCTCTTGTGTCAACTTTAATTGACGTATTAAGATGTTTACACATCGATAAATCGACCAAATTGCGAAAAAACCTTTGACCTTACATCTCGCGGGGAGTACAAGTCGGCTGTGGACTGTTCCGTTAGCTGAACGTCAGATTGAGTGAGGGAAAGACCCCCCCCGACTGCACCGTCCAGCCCGGACTCTTTCTTGCGCACAAGTCCGCAGCGAAGACTGACTGCGCAGGGAGAACAACATGGGCCCAATAGACCAAAACGATTCCGAACCCGCTGCGCCCGACGAACCCGGTCGGCCGAGCCGCGGGTCGGCGGGCCTGCTCGCGCGGGCCGTCGAGAGTGAAATCATTCCCAGGCTGGTTCGGGCCCACAGCCCCCATCCGCAGCCAGAGGCCCGGGATCCGCGTATTGATGCACAAGAGGTCGAACACCTGACAGACCAACTGCTTCACGGTGACGATCTGGCACTCAACGAGATCATCAATGGGCTCAGGCGCCGTGGGGTCTCGGTGCAGGCCATCTTTTTGGATCTGTTGACGCCGGCGGCCCGTCGATTGGGCGACTTCTGGTCCTGCGACACCTGCAGCTTCACCGAGGTAACGGTGGCCATGGGGCGACTGCAGCAACTGCTGCGGGCCAACAGCAGTGCTTTCGGCCTTAACAACATCAGCGATGGCAAAGCGGCCGACCGACGGGTGCTTCTACTGCCCTGCCCCGGCGAACAACACACCTTCGGGCTGTCGATCGTGGCGGAATTCTTCTATCGCGCCGGGTGGGACGTGACGACAAGCTTCATGCAACCGAGCGCCTCACTCCACCAGCTGGTCGAGCGTCAATGGTTCGATGTCGTGGGACTGAGCTTGAGCGACGTGGCAGGCGTTGGCCGGCTCAACGACTGCATACGCCAGATTCGTCGAGCCAGTATGAACCCTCATCTACCTATACTTGCCGGCGGTTCGGTTTTCGTATTGAATCCCCGCTTGGCAGAGACCACGGCCGCAGATGCAGTGGTTTGGCGGGCTGACGAAGCGCCCGAGGCAGCTACCCGGCTGCTGGAACGCCAAAGCGCAAAACAACTATAACAATGTCCCGGTCCTCCCTCCTCCACGGAATCCCCCTATGTCAAGCCCAAGCCCGGTCCTGAGCGAACGTCGCCTGACACGCGCCGACGAGGTGCTGCGGGGCCTACCCGCCGAAACGGTTGCCCAGCTGCTGACCACCGCGGCCGATGTCGTTCTGGTGCTGGACAACAGAGGCACCATCGTGGATGTGGCCTTCACCGGCGATGAATTGATCGCAAACGCCTGTCGTCAGTGGCAGGGCCAACCGTGGATCCGGACGGTCACCCTGGAGAGCCAGCCTAAGGTCAAGGCCCTGCTTGAGGAGGCGCAGTCCAGCCAGTCCCCCTGGCGCCACATCAACCATGACCTGGGCGAAGACACTGTCCTCCCCCTGGCCTACTCCTTGGTCACCCTCAGGCAGCCGGCCTCAGGGCGCAATAAGTCAGACGAGTACCGGGTGGCCTTTGGGCGCGATCTGCGTCCGCAAGTGGCGGTTCAGCAGCGCCTGGTCACTGCCCAGCTGTCCATGGAGCGCGATTACTGGCGCCTGCGTCAGGCCGAGACACGTTATCGACTGCTGTTTCAGCTGGCTTCTGAGCCGGTGGTCATTCTCGAGGGCTCCATCGACAAGATCATCGAGATGAACCCAGCGGCCCGCGCGCTGCTGGGCGACAAGACGGGTGGCAACCGATTGGTCCTGAGCGAGCGGCTGGAGGCGGCCAGCCTTGCGGCGCTGCGCACCATGCTCGAAAAGCTGCGCAGTACCGGACGCGCCGAATCTGTGCTGGTCAAGCTCAGCGGTGGCCAGGAATTCATGGCCTCTGCCTCGCAGTACCGGGAGGACCAGTCGCTCCAGTTCCTGCTGCGGCTGTGCAGCCAGACTCCGGAAGTCAGTCATAACCTGCCCAGTGCCAACCCCTGGCTGGGCTCCTTCATGGACCAGGCCCCTGACGCCATGGCAATGACCGACCTGGACGGACGGGTGGTGGCGGTTAATCCGGCCTTTGTGGACCTGGCGCAGATCGGCAACGCCGACTTGGCCCGCGGCGTTCTCCTGGACAACTGGCTCGGGCGATCCGGTGTGGATTTGCGAGTGCTGCTGACCAACCTGCGCCAACATGGATCGGTACGACTGTTCGCCACGCAGATGCGGGGGGAATTGGGCTCGACCGCCGAGGTGGAGATTTCCGCGGCCATGCTGGAGCGGGGAGCAGAAAAATGCCTCGGGTTCACCATTCGGGATATGGGCAGGCGACTGGGCGTGGATGCCCGTGCGCCGCGCGAATTGCCGCGCTCGGCCAGCCAGATGACCGAGTTAGTGGGCCGCATGCCCCTGAAGGACATCGTCCGAGAGACCAGCGACCTGATCGAGCAGTTGTGCATAGAGGCTGCCCTGGAGTTGACCGGTGACAACCGGGCTTCGGCCGCGGAAATGCTGGGACTGTCGCGGCAGAGCCTGTATATCAAGCTCCGTCGCTTTGGCATGATTGACAGCGGCACCGACCTTTCAGCCGAGCCTGGCGAGGACACCCGGTCTGCCTGAGGCGGGTTCCCCGCCTCCTTGGTCTCTTTTTTAGCCCAGTTCCGCCAAGCGCCACCGGCCAGAGCTCGTGGCAACGGGCCTGATGTGTCAATCTAAATTGACAACTCTTAGTGTCCCGGTTACAAAGCGTGCATGACGCGCCCGGCACTTTCAGCCATCACCGAGCTGTTCAAGCCCATCACCTGGTTTCCGCCCATGTGGGCTTTTGCCTGTGGCGTGGTGGCCTCGGGGATGCCCATGGATGGCCGATGGGGTCTGGCCCTGCTCGGCATAGCCCTTGCGGGCCCTCTGGTGTGCGCCACCAGCCAGGCGGTCAACGACTGGTTTGACCGCCACGTCGACGCCATCAACGAACCGAACCGGCCGATTCCCTCGGGCCGCATTCCAGGCCGATGGGGCCTGTATCTGGCCGTGCTGTGGACCGCGGTGTCCTTGCTGGTGGCGACCGCACTGGGCCCCTGGGGTTTTGGTGCGGCCATGCTGGGCCTGGTGTTGGCCTGGGCCTACAGTGCCCCGCCACTGCGGCTAAAAGAAAACGGTTGGTGGGGCAACGCCGCTTGCGGCATCAGTTATGAGGGCATTGCATGGATCACCGGAGCGGCAGTGATGGCCGGCGGGGCCATGCCCGACGGCCAGTCGCTGATTCTGGCGGCCCTCTACAGCGCCGGCACCCACGGCATCATGACGCTCAATGACTTCAAGGCCATCGAAGGCGATCGCCAGATGGGGGTGCGCTCCCTGCCGGTGCAACTTGGCGTTGACCGTGCTGCGCGGGTGGCCTGCTGGTTCATGGTCCTGCCCCAGATGGCCGTGATTGCGCTGCTCCTGGCCTGGCAGCAACCAGCCCACGCTGCCGGCGTGGCTGCGCTGCTGGTTCTGCAGGGACTGATGATGCGCCGCCTTCTGCGCGATCCCGTGGGCAAGGCCCTTTGGTACAGCGGATTTGGCGTACCGCTGTTTGTCGGTGGCATGATGGTCAGTGCCTTTGCGCTGCGCAGCCTGGGAGCACCCGCATGAGCCCCTACATCGGATGGACCGCCGTGGCACGGCTGGGACTGGTACAGGCCTGCATGGGCGCGGTGGTCGTCCTGACCACCTCCACGCTCAACCGGGTGATGGTGGTCGAACTGGCCCTGGCAGCCGTGCTACCCGGATTGATGGTGGCCCTGCACTATCTGGTGCAGGTGTCGCGACCGCGCATGGGCCATGGCTCAGATGTCGGGGGCCGACGCACGCCCTGGATCATCGGCGGCATGATCACCCTGGCCGCCGGTGGCATGCTGGCCACCATGGGAACCGTCTGGGCTGGATCCAACCGGCCGGCCGGGTTGGCCCTGGCGCTACTGGGCTTTCTCTTGATAGGCACGGGCGTGAGCGCGTGCGGCACCAACCTGTTGGTGATGCTGGCCAAGTCAGTAGCCCCTGATCGACGCGGGCCGGCCGCCACCTTGGTCTGGATCATGATGATTGCCGGCTTTGCCCTGACGGCCGGGCTGGCCGGCCACTGGCTCGACCCCTATTCGCCCGAACGTCTCTTGGTGGTGGCGGCCACCATCTGCACGCTGGCAGTCCTCATTACCACGGGGGCTGTACTGGGCGTCGAAAAAGCCAGCGCAGCGCCGCAGGCGCCCCCTCAAAAGACCGTCACGGTTGCGTTCCGCGTGGCCCTCCAGCAAGTCTGGCAAGAGCGCGCCGCTCGGCACTTCACCGTCTTCGTCTTTGTCTCCATGTTGGCCTACAGCGCACAGGATCTGATTCTGGAGCCCTTCGCCGGCAGCGTGTTTGGCTACACCCCGGGCCAATCCACGCAACTCTCCGGCGTGCAGCACGGCGGCGTGCTGCTGGGCATGCTGATGGTGGCCGCTGCCGGGCTCGTGTCAGCTCGGTGGCCCGACCGGCGTTGGGCGCCGCTGCTGGGCTCCCTGCGCGCCTGGACTGTCGGCGGCTGCATTGCCTCGGGGCTGGCCATGGGCGCACTGGCCTTGTCAGGCCTGATCGGCCCGGGATGGCCACTGAAGGCCAATGTCTTTCTGCTGGGCGTGGCCAATGGAGCCTTCTCGATCGGGGCCATCGGCTCCATGATGCGCATGGCCGGCCAGGGTCGCAGCGCACGCGAAGGGGTGCGTATGGGGCTGTGGGGCGCTGCACAGGCCATCGCCTTCGGCATCGGCAGCCTGCTGGGCACGATAGCCAGCGACATTGCACATGCCCTGATGCAATCGGATGGCTCGGCCTATGCCAGCGTCTTCCTGCTCGAGGCCCTGATGTTCTTGACCTCGGCCGCCCTGGCCTGGCACATCAGCACCAGAGTCCAGGACGCCCCCGAAACGGGCGAACCGATCCATCCGCAAAGACCCGCCCCACTCCAAGTGGCCCATGAAACCTGAAAACCACTTCCACCGGAAGGGATCCCCATGAACGCCCTTGAAACCTATGACGCCGTCGTGATCGGTGGCGGACCGGCCGGTGCCACGGCCGCGCAGGAACTGGCCCAACAAGGGCACCGCGTTCTGCTGCTGGACCGGGCCGGACGCATCAAGCCTTGTGGTGGCGCCATACCACCACGGCTGATCCGGGACTTCGATATCCCCGACCAGCTTCTGGTGGCCAAGGCCCAATGCGCCCGCATGGTGGCCCCCTCGAATCACCGGGTCGATATCCCCATCGAAAACGGATTTGTCGGCATGGTCAATCGCGACGAATTCGACGAATGGCTGCGCCAGCGCGCAGCCTCAGCAGGCGCCGAGCGTCGGACCGGTACTTTTTCGCAGATCACCCGCGATCCCGATGGCACTGCAGTCGTGCACTACCTGGGGCGCGACAACCCCAACCGCGCCGAAGGCACAGCCGCGAGCGTGCGCGCCCGCTGCATCATTGGAGCCGATGGTGCCAAATCGGAGGTGGCCAGGCAGCAGATACCCGATGCCCATAAAGGCAAGTTCGTCTTCGCCTACCACGAGATCATCCGCGCGCCCGAACACAAGCCCGAGGGCTACGACGACACTCGCTGCGATGTCTTTTACCAGGGTCGGGTCTCGCCCGATTTTTACGGCTGGGTCTTCCCGCACGGCCACACCCTGAGCGTCGGCACCGGTAGTGCCGACAAGGGGTTTTCTCTCAAGAGCGCCACCGCCCTGCTTCGGCGCATCACCGGGCTGGAGCATGCCGAAACGCTGCGGCGAGAAGGCGCGCCCCTGCCGCTCAAACCGCTGCCTCGCTGGGACAACGGCCGCGACGTGGTGCTGGCCGGCGATGCGGCCGGCGTGGTGGCGCCCGCCTCCGGTGAAGGTATCTACTACGCCATGCTGGGCGGCCAACTGGCAGCCCAGGCGGCCCATGAAATGCTGCGCACCGGAGAGGCGAGCGCGCTCAAATTGGCCCGCAAGCGGTTCATGAAAGAACACGGCACCGTGTTCTGGGTGCTGGGCATGATGCAATGGTTCTGGTACAGCACCGATCGCCGTCGGGAGCGTTTCGTCAAGATCTGCGAAGACAAGGACGTCCAGACCTTGACCTTCGAGTCCTACATGAACAAAAAGCTCACGCGCAAGAAACCCATGGCCCATGTGCGCATCTTCTTCAAGGATGTGGCCCATCTGTTGGGCCTGGCACGGGTCTAGACCTTCGGTTTCCCAAGAGAGATTGAGGGTCCGCCTGCTCACAGAGCCGCTCTGATAAGCTCGTCGGTCATGGCGACGATGCTGCAGCAACTCCTCGGGCTAGAACTGCCCATCATTCAGGCCCCCATGGCCGGCGTACAGGGCAGTGCGCTGGCGCTAGCGGTCTGCAAGGCGGGCGCTCTGGGGTCCCTGCCCTGCGCCATGCTAGGCCTTGAGGCCTTGCACCAGGAACTGAGCGTGCTTCGAGCGCAGACCAAGCGCCCCTATAACGTCAACTTTTTCTGTCACACGCCACCCCAACCGGACGAAGACAAGGACAGGCTTTGGCGTCAGACTCTAAGCCCCTTCTTTGCCGAACACCAAATCGACGTCAACACGCCAAGCACAGGATCTGCTCGCCTGCCCTTCAACGCCGAGGCCGCAGCCGTTCTTGAGTCGTTCCAGCCGGCGGTGGTGAGCTTTCATTTCGGCCTGCCCGCACCTGAGCTGCTGCAAAGAGTGCGCCGCTGGGGCGCCAAAGTGTTGTCCTCGGCCACCACGGTGGAGGAAGCCTTGTGGCTGCAAGCCCAGGGCGTTGATGCCATCATTGCGCAAGGTTTGGAGGCCGGCGGTCATCGCGGCATGTTTCTGTCCAACGATCTGCAAACGCAGCTGGGCACTTTTGCACTGCTGCCCCAAATTGTGCAAGCGGTCAAAGTACCGGTGATTGCCGCCGGAGGTATCGCCGATGCCCAAGGTGTGGCTGCGGCGCTGGCTATGGGGGCGGCTGGGGTACAAATTGGCACAGCCTATTTGCTGTGTCACGAAAGCTCGACCAGTCCAGTGCACAGAGCCGCCTTGAAAAGTCCAGAGGGCCGGCTGACCGCGTTAACCAACGTGTACTCGGGCCGACCGGCACGCGGCATCGTCAATCGCCTGATGCGAGAGATCGGGCCTCTTAGCCCCGCCGCGCCGCCCTTTCCACTGGCCAGCTCCGCGGTGAGCACTCTGCGCGCCAAAGCCGAAAGCGAGGGCTCAGGAGATTTCTCACCCCTGTGGGCCGGACAGAATACAAGCGGCTGCAAGGAGATCTCAGCCACCGCGTTGACCCGGGAATTGGCCAGAGCTATCACCTAAAGCCTGCGCCCGCTGCGCTCCAATGCTTGGCGCCTCCGGCAACGCTCAGTCCACAATGAAGAGCTTGGCACCGATCACCGTGTAGGACCGATGCGCCTCCTCATGGTCGCCCACTTGGTAACTCATACCGGGCCGAAGTGTGAAGACGCGACCGTCCTCCAACTCGGTATGAAGCTCGCCCTCGGTGCAGAGCAGCACATGGCCTTTGACACACCAGTGATCGGCCAGATAGCCGGGCGTATATTCAACCATACGGACACGGATCGTCCCGAAGTGCTTCGTGCGCCAAAACGCCTGGCCGGTCACGCCGGGATGCTCAGTGCGCTCCACCTCTGACCAGTCGGTCACGCCAAAGGCAATTCCCGACATCTGCATCCGAAATTCTCCCTGCGAACGATCACGATGGGTTCAGAAACCAGGGCCTCAAGCCCTGGTCTGCCGACGCCTCAACCCAGGGCCTTGGTCACTGCCCGCTGCGTCTGCACGCTGATAAGGTTGGCACGGTAAGCCGCCGTCCCGTGAATGTCCTCATTGAGACCCGCCGCATCGATCTTGACCGCCGCCGCAGCCTGCGGCGTGAAACTGGCTGACAGGGCCTTCTCTAGCCCGGCATGACGGAACACCCCATTGCTGGATGCGCCGGTAACCGCCACTCGAACACCACTGGCGAACTGGGCCACAAACACGCCGACCATGGCAAAGCGCGAGGCCGGCTGCTTGAACTTCATGTAGGCCGCGCGCTGGGGCAGGGGAAAGCTGATGGCAGTGATGAGCTCGCCTTCAGCCAGAGCGGTGGCAAACATGCCTTTGAAAAAATCGTCGGCCGCAATCTTGCGGCTGTTGGTGTGCACCGTCGCCCCGAGCGCCAGCACCGCACTGGGGTAGCAAGCGGCCGGATCGTTATTGGCCACCGAACCGCCCAGCGTTCCCATGGCACGCACCTGACGGTCGCCAATGTGATTGGCCAGATCGGCCAGCGCAGGAATCAGCGACTTGACCTCGGCGTTGCCGGCCACTTCGGCGTGACGGGTCATGGCGCCGATCACCAAGGCATTGCCATCGCGGCAAATGCCGGTGAGTTCCTTGATACCCGCCAGATCCACCAACTGGTCGGACTGGGACAGTCGGAGCTTCATCGAGGCGAGCAAGGTCTGCCCGCCAGCCAGTGGACGGCCGCCGGCTGAGGCCAGGCGCACTGCATCGGCGGTAGATTGGGGGCGCTCTAGTGTGAAGGGATACATGTCAAAGTCTCCAGTTCTTGTTCAGTGCTTGGCGGCAGCAATGGCTTGCCAGACCCGGGCAGGGGTGGCCGGCATATCATGGTCTTTGACGCCCAGCGGGCGCAAGGCGTCCAAGATGGCATTGATCACCGCAGGCGGCGATCCGATGGCCCCGGCTTCGCCACAACCTTTGGCCCCCAGCGGATTATGGGTGCAAGGGGTGGCCAGGGTGTCGAGCTGGAAGTTCGGCAGATCATCAGCGCGCGGCATGGCGTAGTCCATGAAGGAGCCGGTCAGCAGCTGTCCTGACTCGGGGTCATACACACAGTTTTCCATTAGCGCCTGGCCTATGCCCTGCACCAAGCCTCCGTGCACCTGGCCCTCCACGATCATCGGGTTGATGATGTTGCCGAAATCATCTACCGCAGTGAAACGATCGAGTCGCACTACACCAGTGGCCGGATCGATCTCAACCTCACAAATATAGGTGCCGGCTGGGAAAGTGAAATTGGTCGGGTCGTAGAAGGCCGTCTCATTGAGGCCCGGCTCAAGCTTGTCGAGCGGGTAGTTGTGCGGCACATAGGCGGTCAGGGCGACCTGACCGAAGGGCACCTTCTTGTCTGTGCCACGCACAACGAATTCACCCCCGACAAAATCGATATCGGCATCGCTGGCTTCCATCAAGTGTGCGGCAATTTTCTTGGCCTTGGCCTCGATCTTGTCGAGTGCCTTCATGATGGCCGTGCCGCCCACAGCCAGCGAGCGCGAGCCGTAGGTGCCCATGCCGAAGGGTACGCGGCCCGTATCGCCATGCACGACATCGACCATATCAGGGGAGATGCCCAGACGTGCCGCCACCACTTGAGCGAAAGTGGTCTCGTGGCCCTGCCCGTGGCTGTGCGATCCGGTGAAGACGGTTACGCTGCCAGTGGGGTGTACGCGGATCTCGCCGCACTCGAACAAACCGGCCCGGGCACCCAAGGCGCCTGCGATGTTGCTGGGCGCAATGCCGCAGGCCTCGATATAGGACGAATAGCCGATGCCGCGCAACAGCCCTTTGGCCTCGGTGGCTGCCCTGCGCTTGGCAAAGCCCGCCACATCGGCCAGTTGGTTGCTGCGATCGAGCAAGGCTAGAAAATCGCCCGTGTCGTATTGCAGGGCCACCGGCGTCTGATAAGGAAAGGCCGTGATCATGTTGCGCCGACGGATTTCATCTTGCCCCAGGCCGGTTTCCCAGGCTGCGCGAGTCACCAGCCGCTCGAGCAGGTAAGTGGCCTCGGGCCGGCCGGCCCCCCGGTAGGCATCCACCGGCGCAGTGTTGGTGAACCAGGCATCGACCTCGACATAAATCTGAGGCGTGGCGTACTGGCCGGCCAGCAGCGTGGCGTACAGGATCGTGGGAACCGCAGTGGCAAAGGTCGAAAGATACGCTCCGAGGTTGGCATCGGTGTGCACTCGCAGGGCGAGGAACTTGCCGTCCTTGTCGAGGGCCAATTCAGCGTGGCTGACATGGTCCCTTCCGTGGGCATCGCTCACAAAAGACTCGCTGCGCTCTGCCGTCCACTTGATATTGCGATTGAGCTTCTTGGCGGCCCAGGTCAGGCACACGTCTTCGGCGTAGAGATAAATCTTGGATCCGAAACCACCGCCAACGTCAGGGGCGATCACCCGCACCTTGTGCTCGGGCAGACCCATCACGAAGGCGGTCATCAGCAGTCGCTCGACATGCGGATTCTGGTTAGACACGTAAAGCGTGTATTCCTCGGTGGCGCGGCTGTAGCTGCCGATGGCCGAACGCGGCTCCATCGCATTGGGTACCAGGCGGTTGTTGACCAGATCGAGCCGGGTGACGTGAGCGGCCTGCGCGAAGGCTGCGTCGACCTGTCCCTTGTCGCCGATGGCCCATTTGTAGCAATGGTTGCCGGGCGCCTGCTCGTGCAGGGCCTCGGCCTTGGCAGCCTCGGTCACCCGCACCACGCTGGGCAGCACCTCGTACTCCACATCGACCAGCTCGGCCGCATTGCGCGCCTGCTCCTGGGTGTGGGCCACCACCATGGCCACATGGTCACCCACATAGCGCACCTTGCCCTGGGCCAGGATCGGGTGCGGCGGCTCCTTCATGGGGCTGCCGTCGGGGTTGTGGATCAGCCAGCCGCAAGGCAAGCCCCCGATCTTGTCGGCCGCCACATCCTCGCCGGTGAAGATCTCGATGACGCCTGGCGCGGCCTTGGCTCTGGCCGCATCGATGGACTTGATGCGGGCATGGGCGTGGGGCGAGCGCACAAACACCGCATGGCATTGCGCAGCCAGGGTGATGTCGTCGGTGTACTGGCCGCCGCCAGTGAGGTAGCGGTAGTCCTCTTTGCGCTTGAGGGCCTCGCCAATATGCGGCAATTTAGTGAAGTCGGAAGCACCCATGTCTGTCTCTCCTGTTTATTTCGAGGAGGCCTGTCCGCCACAAACGCACACAGGCCGCGAGGGAGCAAGAAAAAAGTTCAGGCCGCCTTCATGGCCTGACCGCCCTGCTGCACCGCCTTGACGATGTTCTGGTAACCGGTACAACGGCAGATGTTGCCCTCCAGGAGTTCGCGAATCTCGCCCTCACTGGCACCCGGATGCTTGTGGCACAGGTCTACCGCGCTCATGACCATGCCAGTGGTGCAAAAGCCGCACTGCAGGCCATGGCAGTCTTTGAAGGCCGCCTGCATAGGATGCATGGTGCCATCGGCAGCGGCCAGACCTTCAATGGTGGTGATGTCCGCCCCTTGGGCCTGCGCGGCCAGCACATTACAGGACTTGACCGCATGACCGTTCATCAGCACGGTGCAAGCCCCACACTGGGCGGTGTCACAACCCACATGGGTGCCCGTCAGCTGCAGCTTCTCGCGGATAAGTTGGACCAGAAGGGTGTGGGCGGGGACATCGACCTGTTGGCTCTGGCCATTGATCTTGAGTTGAACTTGCATGCGGGGATTCTCCTGTCGAGGATCGGTCTAAAAGAGTCTGGGGCACCTGCTGTGCCGAAATACGGGCGCTTGGCACCAGTGGACATTGTTCGGTGCCAGAGCCCTGCGGCGTCTAGGTGAAACCCTAGTGGGCCCGCCCACGACCCCGCAAAAGGCAAAAAGCTGTCACAAAGCCCGGAAAATCGCGGGCTTTGAGATACGCTGACTCGTCAGTGAGACCGATGCCCCGAGGAGCCGCCGTGCCCTGAATGAGCGCCGCCGTGCCCGGAGTGGGCGCCACCTGAGCCCGCCAAGCCCGGCGCACGGAGGAGAACCGGCAAAGTCAATGGCTGGTCGATGAACTTGCCCTGCGCATTCTGAAGTCGCAGGACCACCGAAATCTGCGTGTCCTTCTTCAAGGTCTGCTTGAGGTCCATCAGCATCAGGTGATAGCCACCGGGCCGAAGCTCGACCTTCTGGCCGGCAGGCAGATCCAGCCCGGCGATCGCGCGCATACGCATGACATCACCCTCCATCTTCATTTCATGAATCTCAGCCACTCCTGCCACCGGCGAACTCACACCCACCAGTCGCATCGATTGCTCAACAGTGAGCGTCATGAAGGCACCGGTCCCCTTCTGTCCAGCCACCGTGGCACGCGCCCAGGCCCCATCAACCTTCACCACAGGCGGCTGGCCAAGCGCCTGCAGACTTACCAGAGCCAGCGCGAGCGCCAGGCCTTTAGACCACACATCGAACCTCATGCAAAACCTCATGCAAATACTCCCTTGAGAAATAGACATTGAGTGCGCACAGTCAGATCACGCGATAAAACCCACGCACTCACTAGGCCGGTGCGGCATCCACCGGGCGAGAAAATCGAAAAGAGGAAGGGGCGAAAGAAGCCGATCGCCTCAGGCGGCGGCGGGCGGCGCGCGTATGGCCGGACGTTGCCACGGATCGGCACTGAAAGCAGAGGACCGAACTGCGCTCAACCACAGGGGTGGCACTGCGGCATTTAACGCAAGGCCCGCCGCGGGCAGACCCGAGAGCAAGCCAGGCAGGGCGCAAAGGTCACAGTGGCCGGAGGCTTCTTCCGGGGCCTTGTGGCTGGTGTCGGATGCAACGTTACAAAGACCCGTCCACTTACCCGCACGCATCTCCTCTGCCAGCACGGAGACGGGCGCTAGGAGCGCCGCAAACAGGGCCAGCAGGCTCAGGCAAAAAGCCAGGGAGCGGTAACGCAGCAAAAAGACTTGGGCGTTCATCACCAGGAGATTTTAGAAGCACGCCCGCTCCACCCCAGCCGCCGGCTTTGTCGCACAGTTCGCGTCCAGCTTGCGCAGGCCTCAGCGCCTGGGCGCATTCGGAAAGAACAAGGGCTGCCCACCGATCCGAAAAGCGGCGATAGCCGCCTGCCCGATCGGGCCGGTGAGCCAATCAACAAATTGTTGAGCCTGAACATGTCTCACATGCGCATGCCGTAACGGATGAACCACCATGACGCCGTACGGATTGAAAAGGCGCTGATCGCCTTCGACGATCAGCGCCAGATCGCTGCGCTGCTTGTAGGCGAGCCAGGTACCGCGATCTGTCAAGACATAAGCGCCGAGACTGGCCGCCATATTCAGCGCCGGCCCCATACCGCAACCACAGGCTTTGTAACCAGGGTGAGAGGGCAAGTCGAGATCGGCCAACTTCCAGTAACGCAGTTCGGCCGCATGAGTGCCACTGCGATCACCGCGTGAAACGAACAAGTGTCGACCGGCGTGCAGACGCTGCAGGGCCTGCACCACATCCCGGCTGCGAGCCTGGGCAGGATCCGAAGCCGGACCGACAAGCATAAAATCGTTGTACATGACCGGAACACGCTTGATCACAAACCCGTCGGCGGCCAATTTTTCCTCCGCCGGCTGATCGTGCGACAGCAGTACATCGGCATCGCCACGCCGGGCCATGTCGATCGCCTGCCCTGAACCCACCGCCACTACTTTCACGGCAATGCCCGTGGCCTGCGTAAACTGCGGCAGCAGATGAGCAAACAGGCCCGACTGCTCAGTTGAAGTGGTGGAGGCCAGCACGATTGCGGACATCTGCGCAGCCACGCCCTGACCTACAAAAATCAGGCCGCAGACCCACGCCATACGGACCGCCACCGCCCACACGCGCAGCCGTCTCACATCCAGTCCCCTCGCAAGAAGGCCGCGACCGAGGCAGGCACCGCTGCTCCACCGAAAACCTGGCTTGTCGGAGCATCGAGTCCTATGCGTCCCGACTCCAGGTAGATGACCCGGTCAGCCAGGCGTTTGACCTGACCCAAATTGTGACTGGCAAAAATCAAGGTCATGCCTTCGGCGGCGAACTCGGCCATCAGCGATTCGATTTCGCGCTTGCCCGCGGGGTCGAGCCACGCTGTGGGCTCGTCGAGCAACAG
>JBEIHE010000022.1:0-29708 GCA_040381515.1 Polaromonas sp. | reverse complement strand
CTGATGGAACACATGCGCCGGGTGGCGCCTCAGGTGCCCATCATTCTCGACGCCAAGCGCGGGGACATTGGCTCGACCGCCGAACAATATGCCAAGGAGGCGTTTGAGCGCTATGGGGCCGATGCGGTCACGCTCTCACCCTTCATGGGTTTTGACTCGGTGCAGCCCTATCTCAAATACGAAGGCAAGGGCGCCTTTCTGCTGTGCCGCACCAGCAACCCCGGCGGCGACGACCTGCAGAACCAGCGACTGGCTTCGGTCGAAGGCCAACCCCTGCTGTATGAGCATGTGGCGCGGCTGGCTCAGGGCCCCTGGAACCTCAACGGCCAGCTGGGCTTGGTCGTGGGCGCTACCTATCCCAACGAGATCGAGCGCGTGCGACAGGTTGCACCGCATGCCCCGCTGCTGATTCCAGGCGTAGGGGCGCAAGGCGGCGACGCGGTGGCCACGGTGAAGGCCGGCTGGCGAGGTAGGGCTGATGGCAGCAGCGCAGGGCCGATCATCGTCAATTCATCGCGGGCCATTCTGTACGCCTCCAGCGGCGACGATTTCGCAGAGGCTGCGCGCAGGGCGGCCAAGGCAACTCGAGACTTGCTCGAGGACGCAAAGGCGCGCTGAGTCCTGAGCGCGGCCAGGGTGCGACCCGAGCCGGCCGGACCTATTTGGGCAGCAGCATGTCGCAAACCAGCCTGACCAATTCCACGCCGACGCGGGCCAAGACATAAACCAACGCGGCGCCCCCCCAGGCCAGCAGAGCCAGCATCGCACTGGAGGTCTGCCAAGCCCCAACGGTCCCCACGCCCAGCACCCCTACAGCCAGCACCACCGAGGCCTGGTCGCCATAACGAACCACTCTGGCCAGCATGGGATAGGCCGGCGGATGCACTTCCACCCGATCGTGCTCCTGGGGGGTCTGAGGTGAGTTCATGAACTTTCCTCCTTGATGACGACCAGTACCTGTTGGTTGGCAACCTGCTGTCCACAGACGCACATCACCTGCTCCACGACCCCTCCAACGGCGGCCAGCACTGGATTTTCCATCTTCATCGCCTCCACCACAGCCAGCCTGTCGCCCACCTTCACAACCTGGCCCTCCGCTACATCCACCGCCACCACCACACCATGCATAGGCGCTATGGCCTGTCCGCCACCGTGGAGGTCCTGGCGTTGGCGCGCCGCATAAGCCTGGGCCTGTCCCCGCACGCCACCCCAGGAGGCCTCGATGTGATCCCCGCATTGCATGGCCAAAAGACAACGGTCGTCGAGCCATGCCGACAGTCGGCCCTGGCTGAGGTGCGGAGATCGCAGCTCGTAACGCTCGCCCCCCACCCCGAGACTGACCTGATCGGACGGGGAGCCCCCCATCCAGGAAACATCGATCAGCTCAGACTGCGCCCAGACCGAATAAACCCCCAAATCACCCGCCGGACTCAACTGGCGCCTTTCCCCAGCGAGGCTGGCCCACAGATCGAGGGGACGACCCTCTTGCTGTTGTGCATGCATCCACATGGCGGCGGCCATCGCCCAGGTTTGCCGCTGCGGAGACTGGGCCAGCTTCTGGAGGTGATCGTCCAGGTAACGGGTGTGTACCTGCCCTTGTTGCACGGCAGGGTCCTGGACCATGTTGAGCAAAAAGCCTGCGTTGGTGGTCAGGCCAAGAATTTGCATCTGACTGAGGGCCAGCTCCATCTGGCCAAGAGCCTGTGCCCGGCTGGGGGCATGCGAGATCAGCTTGGCCACCATCGGGTCATAGAAAGGCGGAACATCGCCAGCCTCATCAAAGGCCGCGTCGACACGCACCCCTTCGGGCCAACGCACGTGTTGAGCGCGTCCGGGCGCCGGCAAAAAGCTCTGGGCGGGGTCTTCGGCATAGATGCGCACCTCGATGGCCACACCATCGGCCCGAATCGCCTGCTGGGGCGCGGGCAAGCCCAGGCCTGCAGCGATACGAATCTGCCACTCCACCAGATCCCTTCCGGTGATCTCTTCAGTCACAGGATGCTCCACCTGCAGTCGGGTGTTGACTTCAAGAAAGAAAAACTGACCCTGTGGGTCCACAATGAACTCGAATGTGCCCGCATTGCGGTAATTGATCGCACGCGCACCCTGGACCGCTGCATCGAGCAGTCGCTCGCGCAGGGCCGGGTCCAGGCATACGGCGGGCGCCTCTTCAAGTACTTTCTGGTGGCGACGCTGAAGGGAGCACTCTCGCTCGAAAAAATGAACGACCTGCCCCTGACCGTCACCCATGATCTGAACCTCGACATGGCGAGGCCTATCGATGTAACGCTCGATGATCAGGCGACCATCACCAAAATTTGCACGCGCCAGGCGGATCGCCTGCTCGCACGCGGAGGTCCATTGACCGGGGTCACGCACGACCTGCATGCCCTTGCCGCCTCCACCCGCACTGGGCTTGAGCAGCAGCGGCAGGCCCAATTCCTCGACCATCCGCCCCAGACGTTCAAGGTCATCGCTGGCGTCACTGGACCCCGGGACCGTCGGGACGCCTGCAGCCCTCATGATGTGCTTGGCTTGGGCCTTGTCACCAAGCATCCGAATCACCTCTGGCGTGGGGCCGATGAAAACCAGACCGGCGGCCTCCACCGCTTGCGCGAAGTCCGCGTTTTCCGATAGGAATCCATAGCCAGGATGAATGGCCTGACAGCCGGCTTGACGCGCGGCAGAAATAATGCGTTCGATATGGAGGTAACTCTGCGCAGGTGCGGCAGCACCCAAGCAGATGGACTGTGCCATCTCGCCAACGTGTGCAGCCTGGGCGTCGGCCTCCGAATAAACACCCACTGGCGCAATGCCCATGCGCCTGCAAGTGCGCGCCACACGGCGCGCGATCTCGCCTCGGTTGGCAATCAGGATGCGATCAAACATTGCATTCACATCCTGAACACACCGAAAGCTGTGGACTGCACAGGCGCGGCCGCTGCCATCGCCAAGCCAAGTCCCAGCCAGTCGCGGGTCTCCTCCGGCAGGACCACCGAGTCCACCCAAAGACGGGAAGCGGCATACAGCGGATGGCTGTGCTCTTCGTAGTGCTGCCGGATGGGTCGCTTAAAAGCCTCAAGCTCTGCATCGTCCATGGTTTGACCTTGCTTGCGCATTTGCTCCTGCCGAACCAGCGCCAGTACGGTGGCGGCCTGCTCGCCGCCCATCACCGAGGTTCTGGCGTTGGGCCACATGCCCATCATGCGCGGCCCGAAGGCACGTCCGCACATGGCAAAGTTTCCGGCGCCATAGCTGCCGCCGATCAACAAACTGAACTTAGGCACCCGGCTGGTGGCCACGGCGTTGACCATCTTGGCCCCATGCTTGGCAATTCCGCCGGCCTCATAGTCACGACCCACCATGAAGCCATTGATGTTGTGCAGAAAAAGCAGCGGCGTGCCGCTCTGGCAGCACAGCTCAATGAAGTTGGCGGCCTTCAAGGCCGACTCGGAATACAGCACTCCATCGTTGATCAGTACGCCGACCGGCCAACCATGCAGATGGCCAGTTCCACACAGCAGAGTGGGGCCAAAGCGGTCACGATAGGGGACAAACTCGCTGCCATCGAGCAGGCGCGCGAGCACCTCCTCGGCCCTGATCGGCTCTTTGGGGTTGGCGCTGATCACGCCGCCAATTTCAGAGGGGTCATAAAGGGGTGGGCGGCTGGCCAGCGGCGCTGGCATTGCGCGCTGGCGGGAGGGGCGGGCCAAGATGGCGCGAAGTAAATCTAGCGCGTGAAGGTCATCTTCAGCAAAATGATCGGCCACCCCAGAAAGTCGAGTGTGCACCTCAGCGCCACCCAGGGTTTGCGCGTCCACGATCTCGCCGGTAGCGGCCTGCACCAGTTGAGGGCCGCCCAGAAAGATCGTGCCCGTGCCCGCGACGATGATGGTTTCATCACACATGGCCGGGATATAGGCGCCGCCGGCAGTGCAGGAGCCCATGACGGCCGCCACCTGAGTCAGTCCCAGCGCCGACATCTCGGCAATATTGCGAAAAATTCTCCCGAAATGATGTTCATCGGGAAAGATGTCCTCTTGCATGGGTAAAAAGGCACCGCCCGAATCCACCAGGTAGACACAGGGAAGGCCGTTCTCACGGGCAATATCCTGGGCGCGCACCTGCTTGCGAATGGTGATCGGGTAATAGGTTCCGCCCTTGACCGTGGCATCGTTGGCCATGACCATGCACAGACGACCACTGACACGGCCAATGCCGGTGACGATGGCGCCGGCAGGCACTGCGTCCTCATAGAGCTGGTGACCCGCCAACTGGCCGACCTCCACAAATGCGCTACCTGGGTCCAGCAGTCTATGAATGCGCTCGCGAGCCATGAGCTTGCCGCGTTCCCGATGCAGGCTGCGAGCCTTCTCGCCGCCTCCGGCCTGGGCCTGCGCGCGGGCCTCTCGGATGGGCTGACACAGCTGACGATAGGCTTGCAGATTGCGGTCAAAAGCAGGCATGCCGGCATGCAGCCTTGAACTCAGAATGGCCATGGGGTCCTGTCCGGGTAGGTCAACAAGCGTGCAATCTCAATCAAGCACGGGCAGACGAAGCAAGGCATGACCAAACGACTTGCCCGTCTGGTCCAGGCGCAAGGTCTTGGTGGCCCCGCCGCCCAAAGCACGCTCCATCACCACCACCACCGCCTGGATGTTTTCCATGGGGTAGCAATGAACCGGACCGCCCACCCAGTCTCCGTACAAGGCCATGACCTTCTGCGGGGACACGCTGCGCTTGAGGCGTTCCCAATGGCTGGGATCGCGCGCAATCAGTCCAGCGGTGCATATATCTCCCTTGTCACCCGAGCGGATGTAGCAGATGTCGGCAAGGATTTGGCTCATGGTTTCAAGCCTCCAGAAGCGTGACGCTCTGCGTCACGTAGTGGCGAGGAATCAGCGTCGGCCACAGCGCAACCACCGGCCGGGGCTTCATCGGCGTGCCAAAAGACGTGCCGCCCGGACCCATGATCCAGAGGTTGGCGGCCGCCCGGCGCACCTTGTCGGCCTCTTCGGCGCTGCGGGTTCGCACCGCGCAGCGCAATCCAACCTCGGGCAATTCATTGGCCCGCTGAGGATCGATCGCAGGCGCTGCCGGTCCATGGAGCATGTTCAGCCCCACAAAATCAAACTGCACCTGATCGGCCTTCAGACCCAGACGATCAAAGCGCTCCAGCATGGTCTGGCGAGCCTTGAGAGCTCGGTCATACGCCCGAGGCCAAGGAAAGAAGGCCATACTCTCACCAATCCAGCCGTCCTGATATCCAATCACCAGCTTGAGGGTCTGCGGCGGCCCCTTGCCGGTCATGCCGCTGATGCGCACCCGGTCCGAACCCAAGTCCTGCAGTTGCAGGGTCGTGAAGTCAGCCACCCCATCGGGCATAAGGTAGCGGCTCGGATCGGCGATCTCATAGACCAAGTGCTCTTTGATGGTCAAGGAGTCCACCCGGCCGCCACTGCCCGGCACCTTGGTGATGACCGCGCAAGCGTCCTCGCCAAGCTCGATGATGGGAAAGCCCACCCGCCCCATATTGGGCATTTCATCAAAGCGCGAGGACATGCCGCCCGTGCAGGCGGCGGCGCACTCCACCACATGGCCCAGGGTAATGGCCGCCGCAATCCGATCTGCATCCTGCGGGACGTGGCGCCAGCCAAAGGCGTGCATCGCCGCCCCGACATACAAGCCGTTGTCGGACACTCGGCCGGTGATCACCACATCGGCGCCCTGATCCAAAGCCTGAGCCACGCCGCCGCCGTCGGTATAAACGTTGGCACACACAATGCGCGATGCGATCGCGTCGAAATCCAGGCCCGGCTCTTCCATATGCTTGAGCTCCACCCCATCGGCACGCAAGCGATCGATCTGGGCCAGCATGTCATCGCCCTGCACCACGCCCACCTTCAGACCCTGTAAGCCCTGGGCGCGCGCGTCAGCCTGAATCTGAAGCCCCGCGGCCAAAGGATTGACGCCGCCACCGTTAGAAATAAGCCGCGTGCCTTGCCGGCGCGCGGTGGGCATCATGGCCTTCATGAACTGCACCGCATCAGGAATGAATCCCGCGTTGGGGTTCTTGAGCTTTTGCCGCTGCAACAGGGCCATGGTCAGTTCGGCCAGAAAGTCGAAACAAAGATAGTCCAGCTGACCTTTCTCGAGAACCTCCATGGCCGGATCAAAGCCATCGCCCCAAAAACCCGAGCCCGACCCTAGGCGGATCTGTTTCATCGTGTACTCCCCTTGCCGGCCACTTTCTTCCTGTAGTGCACGACCCTCTCCTTGTGCCCTGCGCCCTGGAAGGCCACGGCCTGCAAATAGGCCTCGTAAGCCAGGTTGGCGCGAAACTCCATCTGCGGTCCGTGACGCATCGCCGACTTGGTAATCCCCAGCGTGAGAGGCGTGTAGTTCTGCGTGATCTGCAATGCCAGCTCCTGCGCTCTGGCCAGCAAAGCCTCCGCCGCAACAAGTTCGACGAACAGACCCAGGCTCAACCCGGTGGGCGCATCGATAGAACCCGCGGTGTACATGTAATAGTTGGCGCGACCGGGGCCCAGATGACGCGCGAGCAGCCATGGCACTCCCACGTCGGCGCCCGACAAGCCCAATCGGGCAAAGGCAATGTCATAGCGCGCCGAGGGCGCCGCAATCGCAAAGTCACACGCCATGGCCACACCGGCTCCGCCGCCGGCGGCAGGACCGTTGACCGCAGCGATCACCGGACAACGCAGGTAATACAGTCGTTCGGCCACGGCGTTGTATCCGGCCACCATGAGGGCGTCTTCTTCAACCGCCACCGGCTCCGGGCTCATGATCTCGAACAAATCCCCGCCGCCGCAGAACACCTTGCCGCTGCCCGTCAGGACGAGAGCCTGAATGGTCTTGTCACGCTCGACCTGGGTCAGGGCATCGAGCATCTGCTGAGCAAAATCACGGCCCATGGTGTTGGCCTTGTCAGGCCAATCCAGCGTGAGGGTGGCCACCGCGCCTTCGCGCTGCAGCCTCAGCGGTCTTTGTCCCATGGTCAAGCTCCCATCTTCACGATCGCATCGCCCAAAATCTCTCGCGCAGCCACCAGACGCTGAATCTGGCTGGTGCCTTCTCCGATCTGGTACATCTTGGCGTCACGCATGAAACGCTCCGCCGGAAAATCCCGAAGGTAGCCATACCCACCCAAAATCTCCACCGTTGCAGAGGTGCATCTGAGCGCCGCCTCGGCAGCGTGATACTTGGCCAAGGCCGAGGGCAGCTTGATCGGCAGACCCTGGTCGTGCATGCGTGCGCAGTTAAGGGTCATCAGTCGAGCGCTGTCAATAGCAGCCGCCATTTCAGCGATCTGCATGCTGATGCCCTGGAAGCTGCCAATAGGCCGTCCAAACTGCACGCGCTCACAGGCGTAGCGGCAAGCGAGCTCGAACGCCGCCTGGGCCAAACCGACACACAAGGCGGCCACCTGTACCCGCCCCCGGTCCAGGGTGCGGGCGAAGGCTCGGAAACCACGGCCCTCGTCGCCTATGAGCGCCTGCCTGTCCACCGGCGTGTCCTGAAAATACAAGGTACAGGTATCAGAGCCCCGCATGCCCATCTTGTGGTCCGCCGGCCCCTGTGTGAAACCAGGCGTTCCCCGCTCGACGATAAAAGCGGACACACCCGCATCAGTGCGCGCCGTCAGCACAAACACGTGAGCGACGGTTCCATTGGTATTGAAAGCCTTGGAGCCGGACAAACGCCAGCCACTTGAAGTGGCAACTGCCCGCGTCTGCGGGTGGCCGGCATCAGATCCGCCAGACGGCTCGGTCAGGCCGAAAGCGCCCAACCAGCGCCCCGTGGCCAGAGAGGGCAGGTAGCGCTGCTTCTGCGCGGCGCTGCCGTACTCTGCGATCAAAGTGGTGGCCAGGCCGATATGGGCGTTAAGAGAACTGCCCACCGACCCACTGGCCTTGGACACCTCTTCAAGCACCAGACAGACGCTGACCAAGTCCAGCGCGGTGCCTCCATATTCTTGCGGGCAGCTCATGCCCAGATAGCCCTGGCGGGCCAGCTCCTGAAACAGCTCGGCGGGGAACCGGTCCTCCTGGTCAATGCGGCTGGCCAGTGGCTCGACACGCTCGCGACAAAAGATTTCGGCAGCTTGACGCACTGCCTCCTGGTCTTCGGAGAGGCCGTATTGCTGGGCTCGAGTGGCAGTGGCCGCCATGGATATCTTTGCGTGCTGCCGCGGCTCAGGTTTGAGCCCGCTTGAGTTGCTCGCGCAGAGCGAAGCGCTGAATCTTGCCCGAGGCGGTCAGTGGCAACTCGGTGACAAAAGATATCCCACGCGGTATCTTGTGCTTGCCCACCAATGTGGCGGCATGGGCCAGCAACTCCTGCTCCTGGATCTGAGCCCCCTCCTTGCGTACCACGAACGCATGGATGACCTCGCCGCGAATTTCGTCGGGAACGCCCACCACGGCGGCAGTCTGCACCTGAGGATGCTCACACAGCGCGTTCTCCACCTCCTTGGGGTAGACGTTAAAGCCATTGCTCACAATCATGTCCTTAATCCGATCCCGGATGTAAACATGCCCGTCCTCGTCCACGACCCCGATGTCGCCCGAGTGCAGCCATCCGTCGCGCAAGGCCTCCGCCGTCTTCTCCGGTTGGTTCCAGTAACCCACCATGAAAGTCTTGGAGCGAAAGCACAACTCGCCGGGCTCGTTCGGGCCCAGGACCCTTCCCTCAGGATCAATGACCTTGACCTCCACACCAGGCAGAGTCGGTCCGGTGGAGCCGGGCCGCTGGTCATCAAAGGGAATTTGCGCAGCCGCCACCGGCGAGATCTCAGAGAGCCCGTAGCTTTCGATGATCTCAATGCCATGCACCCGCTTGAGGTCATGCTTGAGTCGGTCCGAGACGGGTCCGCCACCGACGTCCATCAGGCGCACGCTAGAGATGTCCTTGCCTTGCAGGGTCTGCGGATCGAATAAACGAGCAAACATGGTGGGGACGCCCACCAATATGCTGGCACGGTGCTTTTGTACCAACTGCCACGCCTGCTCGGGATCGAACCGGGGCAGGATCACCACACTGGAGCCCGCCAGCGCGGGCATGATGAAGTCCCAACAGTAACCGAAAGAGGAAAACATCGGCAGCAAGGTGATGTTGCGGTCGGCCATCTGGTAGCGCGCCACAGACTGAGTCATCTGGGCGTTCAAGACGATGGCGGAGTGCCGCAGCAAAATGCCTTTGGGCTTCCCGGTGGTTCCGCTGCTGTAGATCATGACCGCCGGATCTTCAGGGTCCCGCCGCAAAGGCGCCGGAAGCGGCGCACATGAAGCGAGCAAATCGTCATAGCGTTGCCAGCCTTCGATCGCGCCTTGAATGGCCACTTTCAGGCCGGGCACTCGCCGCAGCAGGTCAGGGTCGAGACGGTCCGCAAACTGGGCATGGACGAACAACTGTGTGGGCGTGCAATCGGCCGCCGTATGCAGCAGCTCGCGCGCGGTGGACAAGGTGTTGACCGGCACGCAGATGGCCCCCGCCAGCGCGCACGCAATGAAAAGTTCCACCAGCTCGCGCGAGTTGCCAGTAAACAGCAAGACACGCTCCCCAGGCGCCAGCCCCGCGTCGATCATGGCCTGCGCCAGACGCGCCGACCGCTCGTAGGTCTGGGCATAGGTCTGATGCGGACCAGGGCCGACCTCCCACAAATGAGGCGCGTGCGGCAGGGTGCGGGCGTTGTGCTCGAACAGCGTATCGATGCGATCTAAGGCGGCGGTCATGTAATGGCCTCGGTGCAGAATCGAAGAGGTCAGATGGCCATGCGCTGGCCGCCGTCGAGATAAAAAATCTCGCCAGTGGCAAAACTGGCTTTGGGCGAGGCCAGGAAGGCCACGAAGTCACCCACCTCCTCGGGCTTGGCTACTCTGCGCAAAGGAATGCGCTTAAGGATCCAATCGCGCGAAGACTCATTGGCCAGAATATCCTTGGAGATGTCAGACTCCACATAGCCCGGCGCCATGCAGACCACCCGAATCTTGTCGCGGGCCCAGTCCAGCGCCAGCGCGCGGGTCAATCCCTCGAGGGCAGCCTTAGAGGTGACGTAGGAGACGCAGCGCGGAAAGGTGACCTGTCCCGCGACTGAACCCATGTTTACAACGACCGGTCGCGGCGAGGCCTTGAGCCAGGGATAGGCGCGTCGGGCCACTGCGTAGTGAGCCACCAAATTGACTTGCAGGTCTCGGGCAAAGGTCTCTGCATCGATATCTTGAGGCAGCCCGTCGCGCAGCGTGCCGGCATTGTTGACGACGATGTCGAGTCGGCCGTATTCGGTTGCGGCGGCATCAACGGCAGCCTCCATGGAGGTCAGGTTCGACGCATCGGCTACGACCACACTTGCGCGCCGACCGATCGCACGCACCAGTGCAGCGGTTTCCTCGAGCATGGGAAGGTCGCGCCCAACACAGACGATGTCAATCCCGTCGCGGGCCAGCGCCAGCGCTACCGCGCGCCCGATGTTACGGCTGGCACCCGTCACCAATGCCACAGCTTGAGGATGCATGAATCACACCTTCTTATAACGCTGCCCAGACTCGGGCAGGACGAACACACCCTTGTTGAGCCATTGCCCCCCGTCGGCCACCAACACCTCGCCGTTGATGTAATTGGCCATGGGGGTGCACAGGAACAAGCCAATTTCCACCGTCTCCTCCACCGTCTCGAAGCGACCCGCTGGAATCGAGCTGATGATCTTCTCCTGACCCTCCGCGGTAGGCCACAAAGCCGTGCGAGACTGCTCCGTGTCGACAAAGCCCGGGCAAAGGCAATTGACCTGCACATTGCGCGGGCCCCACTCCACCGCCAGGGTCTGCGACATTGCGATCACACCGGCTTTGGCCGCCGCCGAGTGCACCGTGCCAGGGCCGCCATACCAGGCATAGGCCGCACTAATGCTCAGCACCTTGCCGGCGCCCTGTTTGAGCATGTGACGTCCTGCGGCAAGGGTGCAGTAGGCGGTGCCGTTGAGCACGATATTGATCACGGTGTTCCAGCCGTTCGGAGAGATGTCCTCGGCACGCGAGACAAAATTGCCCGCCGCGTTATTGATCAAGACATCAATGCGACCCAGCTCGGAGACGATCCGGTCCATGGTGGACGTGACCTCCTGCGGTTGCCGAATATCAAGAGGGCAGGTCATGGCGCGCCCCCCCTCCGCACGAATTTGGTCGGCTACCGCGTCGAGCAACTCGAGACGTCGGCCGGCGAGAACGGCCGTGCCACCCAGTTGCGCCACGCGGCGAGCAAAGCCTGCACCGATACCCGTACCGGCGCCGGTAATCATCACCACTTTGGAGTCGAAGCTGTCATCTCTAAGCATGTCAGGGCCTATCTTGTCGACACAGCGGGCTTACTGCGCAGCGTTCAAAGGCTTGGGCGGGCGACCGATCTTGGCCAAAGTGGCAGAGGCCTCTGCAAAGGCGTTATTGCCGGCGGGCACGCCGCAATAACAGGCCGCATGCAAGATGATCTCCTTGAGGTCCTCCTCATTGAGCCCATTGTTGAAGGCCGCCACCACGTGCAAATTGAACTCCTCCCATCGTCCTAGAGCGATCATCAGCGACAGGGTCATGTAGGAGCGTGTGCGACGGTCTATGCCCGGACGGGTCCAGACCTCGCCCCAAGCGTAGCGGGTAATGAAGGCCTGCCACTCCTCCGTGAAGGTGGTGCGCGCTTCGGTCGCCTTGTCGACCCAGGCATCACCCAGAACCGAGCGCCTCATCTTCATGCCGGCCTCGTAACGTTTGCGATCGAGCTCTTCCATGGCGCCTTCCTTTCTTAGGGTTAAACCTGCCACTGCCCCGCCCCTCCGGCCAGACGCCAGGAACTGATGCAAAGCAGCCTAATTTTGAAATTACTGAGATTAAATGGGGTTTTTCTTTCTTTTTTCATAGGGCAATTACCTATTCTTCAGAGGCTTGAAATACAGAATTGACATGATCATAATGAAATAATTATCCAAAGGAGGCCCCGTATGACCCATTCCACCGACCCCGGCGCCAGCTCACTGCCTGGCGCAACCGGCCGCCGGCCGGTGTTGGCTTATTTGGCGGGTTCCGCCTTGTGGGCCAGCGGCGCTGCGCAAGCACAAGGCAGCGACAACTACCCCAACCGCCCCATCAAATTCATCGTGTCCTTCGCTCCCGGAAGCGCTACTGACACGGTGGCACGGGTGTTCGGCCAGCGGGTGGCGGCAATCCTGGGCCAGTCGGTGGTGGTGGAAAACCGACCTGGGGCAGTGGGCATCATTGGCGCCGATGCGGTAGCCAAGGCCGCGCCCGATGGTTACACCCTGCTGGTGGGCACCAACACCACCAACGCCGCAGTCAGGGCACTGGTCAAAACCGTGCCTTATGACCCAGAAAAGGACTTCACGCCCATCTCTTTCCTGGGCGTGTTGCCCCAGGTGCTGTTGGTCAGCCCGGAGCGGCCCTTCAAAACTCTGCCGGAACTGCTGGCGCGGGCGAGGGAAAAGCCCAATACCCTGACCTACTCCTGGACCAGCTCCGTGACCCGCGTATCGGCCGAGCTGCTGGCCAGCATGTCCAGGGTGTCTTTCGTCAACGTGCCCTACAAGACCGGCGGGGCGGCTTTGACCGACCTCATCAGCGGTCAGGTCGACTTCACTATCGTCGACACCATCGTGGCCCTGCCGCAGATCAAGGCCGGCAAGCTCAGGGCTCTGGCTGTAGCCTCGCCCGCAAGAATTGCCCAACTGCCCGATGTGCCCACCGTAGCCGAGGCGGCCAACCTGCCCGGCTACGAAATGATGGGCATCTTCGCGGCGTTTGGACCGGCCAACCTGCCCGCCCCTATCGTGGCTCGACTCAATCAGGCCATCCGGCAGGCCGGCGAGGACCCCGAGCTGCGCCGCACCTTCGCGCCGATGGGCCTGGATGTGCAGACCTCCACCCCCGAACAGCTGCGCACGCGCTTTCAGCAGGAAGCGGCCAAATGGACCCGGACTGCAGCAGGTGCGGGCATCGTTCCCGAGTGAGGCGGCAGACCTCCGTCCAGCGCCGATACGAAGAAGCGCTCAGGCGCCCAGGGCCTGCCTGAGTCGCGCGCTCAAGTCCAGGGCCAGCCGACCCAGGCGCTGGCCCTGCACCTGCCAAGACTCGCTGGGGCAGGGCTGACTGAGCTCAATGGCCATGATGGGGTGATCATCAATGGCTCGTACTGTCACGGCGCAGCGCAGGCTCGGGTCCTCCGCCTCAGGCGGAAAGAGACAGTAAGCCCTCTCCTCCAACTGCTGAAAGGATCGGTAGATCGCGGCCAGGCCCGCCCCGCCCTGAACGCCCTGGGACTCCAGCCGCTCGAAGACGGTGCCTCGGAAGGCCATGGGCGAGCGCCAGAGCATGGCGTGCCCAGCGGCACAGGCAGAGAGCTCACGCAACTGCCCCATACGCCGAGATTCCATTGGGCCGGACATGGCCAGACAGACGCTGTACTGACGATCGAGCGCCTCCAGCCGAACTGTCAGTGCAGGCTCAGAGGCAGCGGCGGCAATGAGCCCCGGCGCCAACGCCACGGCGCGCACGCTCTCAGAGGCGGCCCGCCCGAGCAGCAGTACACCCACATCCGGTGCAAAGGAAGCCCCGTCCTCGAGCACTCGCAGCATGCGATACGCCACCAGCGTGCGCAGCAGGCGCTCCGCCATGGCACTCTGGCAGCCCAGCTGCTGGGTCACCCGGGCCACGCTGAGCACCTGCTGAGAGGCCGAGAACATGCGCATGATCTCTATGCCACGCGCCAGTCCACTGGCCTCTTCAGTGGCCGCATCGATCTTCAAGCTTGAGGCCTCGACCTCGCTGCGCGATCTTCTTGCCATATGTGCCGCGCTCTCAGTCCAGGCTGCCGGCAGCCACCGGGGTCAGCAGCGATTCAATTTCCTGGCGCAGCGCCAGAAAGTCCACCATCACTTGACCCTGCATCACCGCTGCCGTGAAGTGGGACGATGGCGCGGCACTGCCAAGGGCAAATCGGGTTGGCCGACCTTGCGTACACAAGGCCACGCCCAGTCCGTTCACGCCGGACTCCAAGTTCTCCAGGCCGAGGTAAACGCCATCTGGCCGCAGCTTGCGCGACTCGGCCCTGAGCTGAGCGATCACCCCCGCAGCACGATCCCCCAGACGCTGCGACAGGCGAGCCAGCACACTGTCCTGCTCTCTGGCCGAAGCCACGCCGAACCAGGCGCGCCCGACGGCAGAGACCGCCAGAGGAAGGCGAGAACCCTGAAAAATTCTCACGCTCAGCAGGCTGTCCTCGCGTTGATAGGCCTCGACACAGACCATGGATGTCTCATTGCGCTCGGTGACGATGGCCACACCCCCGTGCTTTTGCACGAAGCCCATGAGGGCCTGCCGTGCGGGAGCCAGTGGCGAGGCGCTGGCGAACGCGTCAAAACCCAACGACAAGGCCGACAAGGACAAGCGATAGCGGCCATGCCGCGGTGAGCACACCAACAAGCCCAAGGTGGCCAGGGAATTGGTGAGCCTGGAGACCGTCGGGCGAGGAAGATCGCAGCGCTCGGAAATCTCCTGGTTCGACAGCCACTCATTGCGGGGCACAAAGGCCTGCAACACATTCAGGCCGCGGGCCAGGACCTTGACCTGTTCGGTACCGCTTTCGGCTTCAGCGGGCGGAATCAGAATATTGCGCCGCACGGCTGACCTTCATACAGCCTGTCAGTGCTGTGCAAACACACCAGGCAGGTGACCTCGCACCCAATAGGGGGCATATTCATTGACAACATCGATCTTGTCGGAAAAAGGCGCAAACAGTGCCGAAGCCAAGGGGTCGACGCCCAGGCTGTGGGTCGACTCCACCACGATCAAGTGGTCCAGATGAGCCGGCTCACCGATCCTAAACACGCGCAGCTGCTTGACGCCCGTCAACGGCTCGTACGCCTGCCGAGCGGCATCAATCAGCGAACTCTCTAATTCTAAGGGGAGGCCACGCAAGCGGATGAGCAGCAGGCGGCCAAAGCGCCCAGTGACGGCCTGGCCGGGATAGACCTGCTCACCAGCGGCCCTGTATTGGCCGCGCACCCGATTGAGGACCCGCTTGGACCAGGGGCTGAAGCGGTCACCGGAGACATCCCGATAGCCCTGCGAATCGAGCACACGGACATGCTCAAGATCGTAGACAGCCAGATAGCGCGGCCATCCCTTGACGCACACCATGCGCAGTCCATTGAGAAAGCCTGGAATCGCGCGCCGCTCAGGCACATGCTCGTTGTCATACCAATCGTTGAACTCTTCCTCCAGCACTGCTGCAGGCTCCATGGTGACCAACAAAATCCCGTACATCGTCAACCTTCCCAAAAAATCGTCACGCAAGCACCTGGCAGTCGGTGGATTTGTCAGTCTGCCTGCTGCCAGCAATGCACTGGGCCGCCCGCATCCCCATGACCCCGGCCTTGAGCAGCCCGCCTACATAGCCGGCCAGCGGTCCGCCCTCCAGCCCGCCTGTCGTGGCGCCAGCGGCGTACAGGCCCGCAATGGCACCTCCGTCCTCATGCAGCACCCTGGCCTGTCCATCAATCAGAATCCCTCCCATGGTGTAGGTGATGCCCGCGCACAGGGGGATGGCATAGAAGGGGGGCTGTACCAGCGGCTGGGCAGGGTAGGGGCTCACTGTGCGAGGGGGTTGACCGATGGGCGAGTGTCCACTGGCCCGCGCGGCGTTGTAGGCCACGATCGTCTCCAATGCGGCCGGTGGCAGCTGGGCGCGGGCACACAGGAGGTCGAGCGTGGGCTGGCAAAAAATGGTGGCCCCGCCAGTAACCAAATTCGGATTCGGCGGCACCAGCCTCTGGGTGGCCGGCCCCACCCAGGTGGCGTGGTCAAACACGGCGATCGCACCCAGCGGGCAATCGAGGCGAGCGATCGCATTGGCGATCCACACGCCGCCCAGCCCCTCATCGACAAAGCGTCGACCCGCCTCGTCGAGCACGATACCGCTGGTGGCGATGGTATCGATCATCGGATAGGGCCAGAGCTGGTCCGAATGCATGGCATCGCGACTGAGCACGTGGCCGTAAAAGGCCTGCGGGTGGGCCACAGCCGCGCCCACCTCCAGCGCCATGGTCAGCCCATCGCCCACACCCGTGCCGGCTCCACGCTGCTTGAGTGCCGCCGGGTCAGGACTGACGTAGCGCCGCACCAATTCGGGGTTGCCCTGAAAACCGCCGTCCGCCAACACCACAGCCGGCGAGGCATAGGCCCGCATCTGCCCGCGCGCATCGGTGGCCACCAGCCCTACGCAGCGCCCATCGCGCATCTGCAGGCGGCGCGCGCGCGTGCCCAGGTGCATCTGCCCACCCATCGCAAGGAAGCGGGCACGAACCCGCCTGAGCATGACATCTCCACCCCGACCCGGCCACTGCACTCCCGGACGGTTCTGCGGCGGCGGGGCGAGTGTCCACTTGTGGTACTCATAGCCGCTTGCCGTAAGGAACTGCACGCCGTGGCTTTGCAGCCAACGCACCAGAAGGCGCCCGTCGCTGGCGAGGGCCTGAACCAACTCAGGGCTTGAAAATCCGCCCGTTGCTTGCTCAATGGCTCCGGCCAACTGGGCCTGTGGACGCATCACTTGCCGATAGGCGGCATGGATGACGCCACCGGACATCCGGGTGTTACACAGGTACGCCGGATCTGCCCCTTGCTCAAGAACCACCGCCCGCAGACCCAGCTCGGTGGCGCGCAACCCAGCGGCAAGGCCCGCCAGCCCGCCGCCTACGATCACCAGATCAAAGCACGGGCTGTCCATGGGCAAGGCGCCGCCTCCGCACTGCGGCGCTCAGTCGCCGATCTGAGAGTTGGTGGCCACGATGACCCGGCGCCACTTTTCAACTTCGCTGCGAATGTAGGCCTCAGTCTCGGCTGGCGTAGAAGCCATCGGCACCGCGCCCAGCTTGGTCAAACCGTTGACAAATTCAGGATCGCTCAGGGCCTTTCGAATCTCGGCGTTGAGACGATTGACGATCTCCCGAGGCATCTTGGGCGGGCCAAGAACCGCATACCAAGTGCTGGTGGTGTGGTTGGGCACGCCCGACTCGATCGCAGTGGGCACATTGGGCGCCAAGGGACTGCGCTTTTCGCTGGCAACGGCCAGCACCTTAAGCTTGTTGGAGTCCAGGTAGGGCGTGACGGTGCCGATACCGGTCACGATCAGCTGCACATCGTTGGCCAGGAGGGCCATCATGCCCGGCGCGGCGCCCTTATAGGGCACCCGCTGCAGATCGATGCCTGTTGAACGCAGGAGCAGCTCGGTGGCCAAGAAGGTGCCGCTCGCCGAGGTCGCATAGTTCAGTTGCCCTTTCCTGGCTTTGGCATAGGCAATGAACTCCTGCAGGGTATTGACTGGCAGGGTGGCGTTGACCGCGACCACGTTAGGAATGTCGCAGTACATCGAGATCATCGAAAAATCGGAGACAGCATCAAACCCCGCTTTTTTGAACATATGCTGGTTGACCGCATGAGCCGCCGATGCGAAGTACACGGTATAGCCGTCGGGTTCGGATCGCATCACATTTTGCGAGGCCAACAGGCTGTCGGCCCCCGTTCGAACATCCACGAACACCGGATTGTTGAGCTGGGTCGAGAGTCTCTGGGCCAGGGCTCGGCCCATGATTTCTGTGACCCCGCCGGCGGCAAAACCGACCACCAAGCGAATGGGCTTGTTAGGCCAGGACTGCGGTGAGGACTGCGCAGCCGCCGGCAAAGTCGCAGCGACGGACAAGGCCATGCCCGACAAGAGCAACTTGCCCGATTGCCACAACCGTTGGGAAAAAGACGGTCTCATAGGTATCTCCTGTTTCAGGGTCAAATTTCAGGGGTGAGGGACTCAAAGGCGGCATTGCGGCCCGCCAGTCGTCCAGAAGTAAAGGCCCAGCCCAGGTGGTGGCCATGGCCTTCGAGAACCAAACCACCCTGACCGGTCGAGCCGGCCGCGTACAAGCCCGCAATGGCCTGTCCCTGGCGGTTTATGACGCGCAGCGACTCATCGACAGCAAGGCCGCCATCGGTGAAAGTCACAAACAACTTGGCAGGTCCCAGCAACACCCAGGGCCCGGCCTGCAAGGCCGAGGGCCCACCCGCGCCGCCGCGGCGACGGTTGGCCGTCTCGACCGCGGCAGTCAATTTGGCCGGATCCATGCCCGCCTTGGCAGCCAGCCCAGCGAGACTGTCGTCGGTGTGAAACAGGTCGGGCCGATTGCTGCGATAGTCGGCCAGGTAGGCGTAAGCAACCCCCGGGGCGGTGGAAATGTAGTGGGGCCACTGGGTAAAAGCGCTGGCAATGTTGGCGTCAAAAAGCACATAGGCCGTGTGCTCAGCGCGTGCGGCCAGCAGGGACTTGCGGTCCTGATCCCAATCGCTGACCAGGTCACCGTCGGGCGCCACCATGATGGCGCCGGCCTTGAACAAGGTGTCCGATGGCTCCATCACGGTCACGAGAAACTTCATCAGGAACGGACGCAGCAAAGCCATGGGCAGCCGGTCCATGCAGAACTTAACCAGACGAGCCAGTGAGGTCGACGCCGGCAATGCCTCTGCCAGGCTGCGTCGCGGAGGCGGCACAAAGCGAACGCCAATGTGGGCCAAGTGGCCATTGATGATGTAGGCCCCCAGACGCTGGGCCATCGCATGCCCATCGCCGGTGCTGTAGATATTGATGGGTGCAATGCGGGCCGCCGCCTCAGAGATCAGCTTTTGCTTGAGCTCCTGGCTCGCGCTGTAGTCGCCACTGGCCAACACCACAGCGCCCCGAGTCCGCAGGGCAAGGCTCGCGCCCGAGCTGTCCTGGGCGACCACGCCGCACACACGACCGTCCTCTTCTATCAGGTCGGTCACACGTATTCCGGTGCGAATCTCTACGCCCAGCCGCAGCGCCTCGCGCTGGCAGTGCGCAATGTAAGCGCGCGAGTTGGGAATCACGTTGTGCATACGCGGCTGACGGTGCGGCGGCTCGGGCATGGGCCCGAAAAACTGCACCCCCAAACCCATCAGCCAGCGCAAGGTGTCCGGGACCCGGCTGGTCAAGATCTGGCGCAAACCCGGGTTGTCCTCGCACTGCAGGTGAGCGGCGAATTTGGGCATGTCCTCGAAATGCCCACCCGGCGCATCTTTGATGCCCTTGGCAATTTGATGCGGCGTTGCCGTGGCGCTGATGGATCCGATCGACCAGGCGGTGGTGCCCCCAAGCCGGGGCGCTTTTTCAAGCAGGACGACGCGACGACCGACCGAAGCGGCCTCGATGGCGGCGGCCAAGCCCGAGCCGCCACCCCCGACGACGATCACATCGGGCAGCGCCCCGACTTCCTGTGACGACTGCATCAGCGTCCCCCCCTCTTGGTTGTCAGCCGCACACACAAGGTCGCGGCGCGCATCTTGTTTGGCTTGTCCATGCTGTGCCCCCTATGGCGTGGCCTCAATTTGATGAGGCCCCTGTCTCGCGCACCAAGCGGGCCCAGCGCGGTACCTCGGTGCGCAAAAAGGCACCGAAATCTTCTGAGCTCATGAAGTTGGGCTCTACCCCCTGCGCATTGAACACACTGAGCACCTCAGGCTCGCTGAGCAGCTTGCGCGTGGCCGCAGAAATACGCTCGACCACCTCTCGCGGTAACCGTGCCGGCCCCAAAATGCCATACCAAACGGTACTGGTGAAGCCAGGCATGCCTGCTTCGCTGGCCGTGGGAATGTCTGGAGCCGAGGGACTGCGCTTGGAGCCGGCAATGGCCAAAGCACGCACCTTGCCCGAAGGCAGCAAGGGCAGAACCGGACCCAGTCCATTGACCATGGTGTAGTCCACATCACCCGCAATCAGCGCGGCCATGGCTGGGGCTGCGCCCTTGTAGGGCACGCGCTGGGCCTGGATATCGGCTGCGCGATTGAAGCTCTCGGCCGCCAGATAGGTCACGCTCGACCCTGTTGCGTAGCTCAGGCCGCCCTTTCGGGCGCGCGCATCGGCAATGAACTCCGCAAGATTGCGGGCGCTCACGCCAGCCTTGACCACCACCAGATTGGGGACTTCTCCAATCAGCGAAATGGGCGTGAAGTCCGTCACCGCATCGTAGTTGGCGGTCTTGAACAAGCTGACATTGATTGCATGGGTCGCCGTGGCGAGGTAGAGGGTGTAGCCATCAGGCTCGGCACGGGCAATTTGCTGCGACGCCAACACGCCATCGGCACCCGCGCGATTTTCAACCACGACCGATTGCCCCAGATGCACCGACAGACGCTGGGCGACCAGCCTGGCAATCAGGTCGGTCTGTCCGCCCGGAGCAAAACCGAGCACAAGCCGCACGGGCCGATTGGGATAAGACTGCGCGTGGGCCAGCCCGACGAACAGCGCCAGGCCCAAGGCCACGATCCGACTGCAGAGTCCGAACTTCATTGCCGCCCCCTTCCAAATCAAGCCCAATCTATTTTGGACTTTGTAGTTTTAAAATGAAATTCATCTTATTGCGTCCACAAAATAAGGCAACACATGGTTTTCCCCAATGATGCTCATGTTTGTTGTGGCAACAAAAAAGTGGAATTACTATTGCATTTATGGAATATGAAGAGTTAAGCCGTCAATCCCGGGGCTTTTAAGGAGCATGAGGCATGACTGAGGAGGTACGGGTCGAACGCCGGGAGGGGGTCGCCACCATCACCCTGAACCGGCCCGAAGTGCGCAACGCCCTTTCGATGCGGGCCAACGAACATTTGTACGCCCTGTGGAGCGAACTCGATGCCGACACATCGGTGCGGGCGATCGTGCTCACGTCGACCGACTGCGGAACGTTCTGCGCCGGCATGGATCTGAAAGAGGCGGCACAAATCAAACACAGCACCGGTCAGGATGTGCTCAAGAGCCTGAAGGATCCGATGTACCAGCGGATGCGAACCGTCAGCAAGCCGCTGATTGCGGCGATGACCGGGCACTTTGCGGCCGGCGGCATGGTGCTGTGCCTGAACTGCGATTTGCGAATCGGGATGGCGGGCACCCTCGGCGGCATCACAGAGGCCAAGCTGGGGCGCGGCTCGCCGTGGGCGGTGCCCCTGCTATGGATGCTGCCCGAGCCGGTCGTCAGTGAAATGGTGCTGACCGGCGAGATGATGCCCATCGAGCGGCTGCACCAGCTGGGCTTCATCAATCACGTCGAGCCCACGCCTGATGCGGTGCGCGCAAGGGCTCGCCTCATGGCCGAACGCATAAGAGACAACGCACCCATGAGCGTGGTTGCCGGCAAGCGCAGCATCCGTTCGGCCATGGCGCTGGGGTCGGAGCGCGGCTTCGAGGCCGCCCTGGAACACTACCGCGCGGTCTACGCCAGTGAAGATGCGCAGGAGGGACCGCGCGCCTTCGCCGAGCGCCGCGCCCCGGTATGGAAAGGTTGCTGAGCCGGTGACCGAAGAGGCTTTCAACACGGGCGCAGGGGTGCTGCAACAAGCGCTGGCCCTGGGGCCGGCGATGCTGCCCAACCGATTCGCCATGGCGCCGATGACCACCAACTTTGCCAGCGAAAGCGGTCTGGTGACGCCGCAGTTGATCGACCATCTGCAGTCGCGGGCGCGCGGGGGATTCGGTCTGATCATCACCGAAAACCTAGGCGTGCACGCCTCAGGGCGGGTCATGCCACGCATGGCCATGGTGGACAGGGACGAATGCATAGAGGGGCTGGCGCAGCTGGCCCGAGGAATTCAGGCTCACGGGGCCAAGGCATTTGCGCAGATTTCCCACTGCGGACGCCAATCGCGCAGCAAGTTCACCGGACAGCCCCTGCGCGCAGCAAGCGCCATTGCCTGCCCGATCAACCGCGAGACGCCGCAAGCCTTGTCAGGCGAGGAAGTTCAGCAGGCGGTCCGTTGGTTCGTGGACGCCGCCATTCGCGTAGAACAGGCCGGCTTTGACGGGGTCGAGCTGCACGCGGCGCACGGGTATCTGATCGCCGGATTTTTGTCGTCCTATTCCAACCAGCGCGATGACCGTTATGGCGGGCCATTGCACGGGCGAGCCCGCTTTCTGCTCGACATCGTGCAAGGCATCAAGGCCCGGACCCAGCTGGCACTGTCCGTGAGAATCTCTGCAGACGAGTTGGTGCCTGGCGGCAACCGGCTGCCCGAAGCAGTGCAGCTGGCGCGCTGGCTACAGGAGTCTGGGGCTGACGCCCTGTCAGTGTCAGTAGGCGTCTACGAGAGCTTCAATGCCATGTCCATGGTGGCCGGTGAAACTCCGGGCCGCTGGCTGCCACTGGCTGCGGCCATCAAGCAGCACGTGACGATCCCGGTCATGGGTGTGGGACGAATCCATGACGCCACCCTGGCGGAACAGGCCGTTCGTTCAGGCTGGTGCGATCTGCCCCTGTTTGGACGCAGTGCCATTGCCGACGCGCAATTGCCAAACAAATCGATGCGGGGACAAGCGCACACGGTCATGCCCTGTCTGGCGTGCAATGTGTGCCTGGGTCGATCAGCCCGCCCCGAAACTTTGTGCCCCATGAGTCCAGACGTCGGTCGAGAGGCCTGGTTCGATAAGGTGCTGTGCGCGCCTGCAGCTGCGCCACGCTCCATCCTCATTGCAGGCTCCGGGCTGATCGCACTGACCGCGGCCTGGGTCGCAGCACGTCAAGGACACCGTGTCCACGTACTGGATCCGTCCCCAGCCGGAGGACTACAGGGTCAGCGCGCCCTCGTGCCGCAGCAAGCCGTCTATGGCCAGGCCCTGGCGGCAGCGCGCCGGCGCGCCCTGGCCGCTGGGGTACAATTCATCACACCCTTGCAGGCGACGCCCGCCCACGAAGAATGCTGGGTCGAACGCGCACCGGCCCGCTCCGAAAGCCTGCAGACACTGCAGGGGGTTGAGCAACTGGTGTTGCGATGCCAAAGCGGGCAGGTGCCAGAGTCCCTCGCTGTGCACAAGGACCTGGCCTTAGACGCGCACCCGGGCTACCGAGCGCTGTACCGAAGGCACCTTGCCGAGCTCGGGGTGGCTTTGGTGCACACTGACCAAGAGCCAGACAAAAATCCGGCGCCGTCGGATGCGGTGCCGGCACAATTTCAGGGTATCGACCTGGCAAAAATCACTGGCTGGATCGACGATCGCTATGAGCCCGATCAGATGACGGTTCGAATGAACCAATTCCTCGCGCAACTGGCTCCAGACCCTGTCCACGCCCCCTCCGGGAGAACATGATGACGACCCACTCGCCCCAAAAACTTGGACTGATGGTGCCGGCCAACAACACCACCATGGAGCGCGAAATCCCCGGGTGGACTGCAGGCGCCAGCTGCGAGGTGATCCGCATCCCGCGTCCACCTGGGCTGCTGACGGAGCGGGACATACCGGCCTATGTGGATAAGGCTCTAGAGCTGTCGGCGCGTTACGTCGAAGAGCCGGTCGATGTGGTGATTTACGGCTGCACCGCAGCCGGCATTTTGGCGGGCCCCGCCAAGGACGCCGAAATCGGCCAGCAGCTTTCCAAGCGAACCGGAAGACCCGTGGTCACCACCGCCACCTCCACGGCTCGCTGGTTGCAGCAACAAAGCCTCCAGCGAATTGCTTTGCTGACACCCTATAGCGATGCGGTCAACCAGAGCCTGATTGAATTTCTCAAAGACTTTGGGGTGGGCGTCGAAGCGCTGCACAGCATGCAGGCTCGCGACACGGCGGCGCTGGGCGCAATCACCGCAGAGCAGGTGGCCGATGCAGCCAAGGCACTGATGAGCGACCGCTGCGACGGCATGTTCATCGCCTGCTCACAGCTGCCCACCGCCGGCGTTCGAGAAATGCTGGAAACCCAATTCGGGCGACCGGTGGGCTCTTCCATTCACGCCACGGCCTGTTTTGCCATGCAGGCTGCTCAAAGATGAACGTGCGCGAGCCTGCCGGATCCATTCTGTTCGACGCGGTCGAGGCGGTTCGGGCCGACACGATCGAGTTCGACGCATGGCATGGCAATGACCACCTGCCGGCTCTCAAAAGACAGCTGCCGCAAGCCCTCGAGCGCAGGTACGTGAGCGCATCACGTGCGTGCATGACCTCGATTTTTGAGCTTGGCGCGGAGGCGGCTGCGCAGGGCGCCGAACCTCCCGTGACGCCAACTGGCCTCACACGCCGCCACGAGCAGTTCGTGGCCCATCCTCTGAGCACGCATCAGGGCCCGCAAGCGGGGCAGTGGCTAGAGGCTCGGATCGCATACCCCGTTTTTTTCGCAGTGCCTGAAAACGAGGCCGAGGAGTTCAACGCCTGGTATGAACAGGAGCATCTGCGCATGCTGTTTGGATGCAGCAGCTGGCTGGCATGCCGGCGTTTTCGCATCGCCGAGCATCCTCACGGATGGACGCATCTGGCGCTCCACTATCTGGCCGATGCAAGCGCACTGCGATCGCCCGAAAGAACAGCCGCCCGTTCGACCGCCTGGCGGGACCGCCTGGCCGAGCGTCCCTGGTTCAAGGGCGATTACCGTGTGCTTCACCGGCTGGCCTGACAAGGGTTACACATGCATCGCAGACAAAAGGCTCTGGTAATTGGCGGTCTGGGTGTCACCGGCAGCTACATCATTGCCGAGCTGATGGCCCGAGGCGACTGGGAAGTCATCGCAGTGGCACGGCGCATGCCCCCACCGGACCCTGCTCCGCTTGCGACCTTCATCTCGGTAGACATCGGCGAGGCAGACGCATGCCGGCAGGCCCTGTCCCACCTGACCGGTATCACGCATCTGTTTTTCTCTGCGCGCAACGACAAGGGCGACTTCCAGCAGCAATCACAGTACAACCTGGCCATGCTGCGTAATGTCGTGGAGGCCATAGACCATCGCGGCAACCCCCTCGAGCACATTCACCTGATGCACGGGATGAAGGCCTACGGGAATATGCTGGGACCTTTCAAGACTCCGGCTGAAGAGACGGACCCACGCGTGCCGCTGCCGCTGACCTACTACGCGCAGGAGGACTACGTGAGGGCGCGTCAACCTGGGCGCAGCTGGAACTGGTCCAGCCTGCGGCCAGGCGGCGTGTGCGGCCTGACATTGGGTTACTCCGGCAACATCGTCACCATCCTGGGGATTTACGGAAGCCTCTGCAAGGCCATGGGCTGGCCACTTTGGTTTCCGGGCTCGGCAGCCGGCTTCGATGTACTGCGCCAGGTCTGCAATGCCGAGCTGCTGGCCAAGGCGGCCGTGTGGGTGTCCACCCAAGCACAGTGCGCCAACCAGGCTTTCAACGTCCACAACGGGGACCTGTTTCGATGGCGACATCTCTGGCCGCGCCTGGCCCGCTTTTTCGACATTGAGCCGGCCGGCGTGATCCAGCTGAATCTGCGCGACCTGATGAAGGACAAGGCCCAAGTGTGGGAGCAGGTGGTGCAACAGCATCAGCTACAGGCCCTCGCGCTCGATCAAATGGTTTCCTGGGACTACGCGCAGGTGTTCCACAACCACTGGGACTCCTTTGCCAACGCCAACCGGCTCCACCACAGCGGCTTCGTCGAACGGGCCGACACCGCTCAATCGCTGATTGGTTATCTCGAGCAGATGCGCCTGGCTCGCATCATCCCCTGAGGCATTGCGTCCAAGCCCGGTCGTCATACACGTCCCCGCATGAGCCATCCCGCCTATCCCGACTCCCACCTGAAGAGAATGCGGGCGGGGAAGCCGATTGTTTTCGACTGCATTGAAGCGGCAGCGCCGGCGGCGCTGGAGCTCGACGTTTGGTACGAACAAACGCACCTGCCCAGAGTCCGCGGGCGGGGACTGCGCCGCTATGCCGCTCCCGCCCATGCCGCGTACTTCTACATTCAGGAGCTTGAGGGGGACGGTCCGGTGACCGCACCTGCGCCGATAGGGCAGGCCGGAGTGCACCATCACATTCACTGCCGCGGCTTGAGTCTGGGCGGGGCCCATCGGCTCGACAGCGGACTGCAGGCTCTGGAGGCGCCCTATGCCTATCCAATTTTTTTCAGCGTACCTGAGCCCTGGCAGACTCATTTCAATCAATGGTATGACCGCGAGCACATCCCCATGCTGCTCCAATGTCCACAATGGGTCATGTGTCGGCGTTTCAAGCTTGAGGACCCCTGCGGCTGCACATGGACACACCTGGCCTTGCACTACCTATCGGATCTGAGCGCCCTGCAGTCTCCCGAACGGACGGCGGCCCGATCCACCGCCTGGCGGCGCGAGCTTGAATCGCAGCCCTGGTTCCGATTCAGCCACCGACTCGGCAGCCGGCTGGCTTGAAGGCCGGCCCATGGCAAACCCTCAAGCCAGAAAACGCCTAAGGTATCGCCCCGTGTGGCTCGCCGCGTTAACCGCCAGTGCCTCGGGCGTGCCCACACCGACCAACTGGCCACCACCGGCGCCGCCTTCGGGGCCGAGGTCGATCAGCCAGTCAGCCGTCTTGATCACATCAAGGTTGTGCTCGATCACCACAATGGTATTGCCCGCATCGCGCAGTTGGTGCAGCACCTTGAGCAGCAGATCGATGTCGGCAAAGTGCAGACCGGTGGTGGGCTCGTCCAGGATGTAGAGGGTGCGGCCGGTATCGCGCTTGGACAATTCGAGGGCCAGCTTGACGCGTTGGGCCTCACCGCCTGAGAGCGTCGTGGCCGACTGGCCGAGCTTGATATAGCTCAGGCCTACATCCAGCAAGGTCTGCAGCTTGCGCAAAACATGCGGTTGGGCGCTGAAGAACTCGGCAGCGGACTCCACCGTCATGTCCAGAATCTCGGCGATATTGCGGCCCCGGTAAGTGATCTCCAGGGTCTCGCGGTTGTAGCGCTTGCCGTGGCAAACCTCACAAGGCACATAGACATCGGGCAGGAAATGCATCTCCACCTTGACCATGCCGTCGCCCTGGCAGGCCTCGCAGCGGCCGCCGGCGAAATTGAAATAAAAGCGCCCCGGCCCGTAGCCTCGCTCCTTGGCGGCGTTCATCTCGGCCATGAGTTCGCGTATGGGCGTGAACAGGCCGGTGTAGGTGGCCGGGTTGCTGCGCGGGGTGCGGCCAATGGGCGATTGGTCGACATTGATGACCTTGTCGAAATGCTCAAGACCCTCAATCGCCTCATGAGGGGCCGGCTCCTCTTGAGCGCGGTAAAGATGGCGCGCCACGGCGGCATAAAGCGTGTCGTTGACCAAAGTGGACTTGCCTGATCCCGACACGCCGGTCACACAAGTCAACAGCCCCACCGGAAAGTCCACCGTGACCCGCTTGAGGTTGTGGCCGCTGGCGCCCTCGATGCGCAGCTTTTGTACCGCCGGCGGTGAAGCGGCTGGATCTGAGGCCGCCAACCAGGGCGTGCGCCGCCCAGGCACGGCGATACGCTGCGAGCCGCTGAGGTAGCGGCCGGTCAGCGACTGCGGCTGGGCCGCCACTTCCTCGCAAGTGCCCTGAGCCACCACACGCCCGCCATGGATACCCGCCCCGGGGCCCATGTCGATCACATGGTCAGCGGCGCGGATCATGTCTTCATCGTGCTCGACCACCAGTACGCTGTTGCCCAGATCGCGCAGGTGGCGCAGGGTGGCAATCAGGCGGTCGTTGTCGCGCTGGTGCAGGCCGATGCTAGGCTCATCGAGCACATACATCACGCCCGTCAGACCCGAGCCGATCTGGCTGGCCAGTCGTATGCGCTGCGATTCGCCACCCGAGAGGGTGTCGGCGCTGCGGTCCAGGCTGAGGTAGTTCAGACCGACATCATTGAGGAACTTCAGCCGCTGGGCAATCTCGCGCACCACCTTGTTGGCGATCTCGGCCTTGGCGCCCTGCAGTTGCAGGCCCTTGAAGTACTCATGGGCCTCACGCAGAGTGATGCGGCCGATTTCATAAATGGCCTTGCGACTGGCTTCCTTGGCATCGACCAGAAAGACATGCCGCGCCTGTGCGCGCAGGCGGGTACCGTGGCAGTCCGGGCAGGGGCGCAAGCTGCGGTAGCGCCCCAATTCCTCGCGCACCACTGAAGAGTCGGTGTCGCGCCAGCGGCGCTCGAAATTGGGAATGATGCCCTCGAAGCTGTGCTTCTTGCTGACCTTGCGGCCGGCCTTTTCGCCCGACTCCATGACATAACTGAAGCGGATTTCCTCCTGCCCCGAGCCATACAGCACCGCCTGCTGCACCGGCGACGGCAAGGACTCAAAGGGCTGTTCCGCATCAAAGCCGTAGTGGCGAGCCAGGCTCTCGATGAGAGCAAAGTAATAGCCATTTCGGCGGTCCCACCCCTTGATGGCGCCGCTGGCCAGGCTAAGGCTGGGAAAGGCGACCACCCGCGCGGGGTCAAAGAACTCACTGTGGCCCAGTCCATCGCAACTGGAGCAGGCGCCGATGGGGGAGTTGAACGAGAACAGGCGCGGCTCCATCTCGGGCAAGGCGTAGTCGCACTGGGGGCAGGCAAAGCGAGCGCTGAACCAGTGCTCGGCTTTTCCCGCCGGCGCATCCAGATCCAGGGCAAGGGCCTTGCCGTCAGAAAGCGCCAGAGCCGCTTCAAAGCTTTCGGCCAGCCGTTGTCGCTGCGGGTCCTTGGGCTCAGAGGAGGCGCGCACCTTGATCCGGTCGATCACGACATCGATATGGTGCTTCTCATTTTTCTTCAGTCGCGGCAAGTCCTGCGCTTCGACGATCTGTCCGTCCACACGGAAGCGCACATAGCCGCGCGCCTGCATCTGCTCGAACAGGTCGACGAATTCCCCCTTGCGCTCGCGCACAACCGGGGCCAACACCATCAGGCGGGTGCCCTCGGGCCAGGCCAGGACACTGTCGACCATCTCCGCCACGCTTTGCGATTGCAGCGGCATCTGGTGCTCAGGGCAAAAGGGTGTGCCAGCCCGGGCAAAGAGCAAGCGCAAATAGTCGTGGATCTCGGTGACCGTGCCCACGGTCGATCGGGGGTTGTGCGAGGCGGCCTTCTGCTCGATCGAGATGGCCGGGCTCAGACCCTCGATCAAGTCGACATCGGGCTTGTCCATCAGTTGCAAGAACTGCCGCGCATAGGTGGACAGGCTTTCCACATAGCGCCGCTGGCCTTCAGCATACAGCGTGTCAAAGGCCAGCGAGGATTTGCCCGAGCCCGACAGGCCCGTGATCACCACCAACTGATTGCGGGGAATGTCTAGGTCCACGCCCTTGAGGTTGTGCGTGCGCGCGCCCCGCACACTGATGCGCTGCGCACCAAGCACCTGCGCAAGGTAGGGGCCGTCAGAAGGGGTGTTCATGGAGCTGTGCGAGGGTAACCGGGCATCATAAGCGCCCGAGGCCCTCTAAGGCGCGCCGACCACCAGCGCGCGCGCCCTGTGCAGCAATTCGGGCACACGCCAGACCAACCAGGCCAGCATCAGCAAGTTGGCCAAGCCGAGGTAGACAAACAGCCCGGACAAGGACACCCCGGCCATCAGCAAGGCGGCGGCGATCAGGGCGCTGGCCACCATGAAGAGGGCATTAAGAATGTTGTTGGCCGCGATGATGCGCGAGCGATGGCTGAGGCGGCTGCGCACCTGAATCAAGGCGTACATCGGCACACTGAACAACCCGGCACTGGCACTGAGCAAGCACAGGTCAAACAGGATGCGCCAATGGGCCGGCTGGGCCACAAAGGCAGCGACATCCATCAGCGCACCCGGTGGCAAGTTGCGCGTGGCAAGCCAGAAATCAATCGTAAAAACGCTCATCCCCAAGGCGCCCAGAGGCACCAGGCCG